>NZ_JADJSO010000059.1:0-120234 GCF_016711665.1 Candidatus Villigracilis saccharophilus | reverse complement strand
CTGCTCACTGATGCATCGCCGCGATTCGAATCGGTCATGCGCCGTCTTTGATACCATCCATCCTGATTCCAACTCGGCGCGGCCTGGACTCTTGCCAGTAAAACAGGCGGCATTGCTCCTGTTGTAGGTGAAGATGGCAAACCATACGGCGTCATCAACGGCATGAGTCTTTTCAAATATTTCACAGCCATACTTGGCCCGCGTCCTGGAGACACAACCGTGCGCGAAATGATGTCTGCGCCCTGCAAGGATGCGGCTGATATAAAGGTACCGAAATTCGCAGCCAACGCGCACATCCGCGATTCACTCAACAAAATTCTAAGGGATGAACATGATGACTACTGGGTTGTGGATGAACACGGTGATTATGTTGGTATCGCAAGTCAGCGTGAAGTGCTAAACCCGCCGCGGTTAAAGATCATCCTTGTCGATCACAACGAACCGCGTCAGGCCATTGCCGCGCTTGAAGAAGCCGAACTGCTTGAGATACTCGATCATCACCGCCTTGGTAATCCCTACACTCATCAGCCCATTCGATTTACCGTGGACACCGTTGGATCAACTTCGACGCTGGTAACGGAACTAACCGCCGAGGCTGGATTCTCCATGCCGCCCCCGCTGGCAGGCACGCTTCTCGCCGGGCTGTTAGCTGATACGCTCATCCTGACATCGCCTACCACCACGCCGCGTGACAAGGCCGCCGCAGAGAGATTATCCCGCTGGGCGTTCGTTGGCGGAAGTCCGCTCAAAGGCGAGACGCTCGAATCCTATGGCAAAGCTGTGCTAAGCGCAGGTGCAGGACTCTCCAACCGTGAGCCAAAAGATGTGGTCAGCACAGATATTAAACCGTTTGAAGGCGGCGGATTCAAATTCGCTGTAGCGCAAGCCGAAGTGACCGACATCATGCAGCTTACCGATCATCTTGAACCACTGCAAGGTGCGCTCAACGATCTGCGAGACAAACGCGGACTTGATTTTGCCATGCTGCTGGTCACGGACGTTGTTCGCAGCACAAGCCGCTTACTGATCACATCCAAAGCTCCCTCCATTCTTGACGATCTCCCCTACCCGCCTCTCTCTGACGGCACACGCGATGCAAAAGGCGTTGTATCAAGAAAGAAACAATTACTGCCTGCAATACTGGGTTTGCTGGAAATCGATAGCTGTCGAGTTAGAAAAGCGTATAAGATACAAACACCCTTGGCCAAAATTCCGCCGCGAGACATTTATTACGGTACAATGGATATATGATCAAGTACGCAAAAACCATTCTCAATTCTCTTTGGAAACAAGACAAGGCGGCCGTTTATGAGTAATCAGGATGCCGTCTATTTGCATCACATCTTCGCCGCCATTGAACAGATAGACCGCTACACACGAGGCATGTCTGAAAACGAGTTCCTATCCCGCGCCATGGTGCAGGATGCTGTCGTCCGTCAGATCCAGGTTATTGGAGAAGCGGCGAATTGCATCTCAGCCGAATTTCAAGGCGAGCACCCAACCCTGCCGTGGTCTAACATGACAGGGATTTGCAAAAAGATCATCCCCGAAAATTTCAGCGTTAACCTTGCAAATGTATGGAACACCGTCCAGGACGATCTTCCGCTCCACAAACACGCCATCAAGAAATTTTTGTAGAGAATTTTTTCAAGCCGCGCACACATCTAAAACCTGTTGTGCTATACATTTACGCATCCCAAGCGTGTAGATGCCGAAAGAGTATCATGGACAAAATCCCCAATTCTCATTTGATCGAAAAAGACATACCCAGCCATCGTGCAAGCTGGAAAAAGATAGAACCTTTTGCACTAACCTTTGATGGCTACAAGCATTGGGGTTCCTTCAAAAGATGCCGCGAAGTTGCTGAAATAGGAGTGACACTTTATCGTGAGAAAAAAGAACTCAACCAATCACTGACCGACCTGCGCACCTGCCTCTTCTTTGAATCCCGCCGCTGGAAGCACTATGAAAAGAGTCCTTCCAAAAAAGGCATGGAGTATGTTCACATACTTGTGGAAGCCATTCGCGTGCGTGTGGCTGCAAAAGAGATCGGATAATTTATTTGAGAGCGGGAGTAAGCTCCCGCTCGGACAGCTCGCTGTCCGACTCCAGAGTTAACCAATGAATTCCATTTATCAAGCCATAGCAGAACTTGAAAAGAATAACGGATCTGCCGCACTGTGTACGGTGACGAGCAGTGAAGGCTCCACGCCGCGGCATGTAGGCAGCAAAATGCTCGTCTATCCCGATGGAAAATTCATCGGCACCGTTGGCGGCGGCGACCTTGAGCATCGCGTACTCGATGAAGCGTGGATGGCGATCAGCGACGGCCAGCCGCGCAAATTACATTACAACATGGCTGACCCCTCACGCGGTGACGTTGGCGTGTGCGGCGGTCAGGTGGAGGTTTTTGTGGAACCGATCCTTCCTCCCCCACTGCTCGTCGTCATCGGCGCGGGGCATGTGGGCAAAGCTGTTGTCCATTTGGCAAAATGGCTGGGATACCGCGTAGCGGTCAACGATGACCGCGCGGAATTTTGCACACCTGAAGCCACTCCAGAAGCGGATGCGTATTATCCCGTGACAATGGATGAACTCCCCAAGCACACTACAATCGATAAGCGCACGGTCTTGATCTTAACCACAAGAGGATCAGCCGTCGATGCGGCAGGACTCGCCCCGCTGCTTGATTCCGCTGCCGCGTACATTGGCATCATCGGCTCAAAACGCAGATGGGCAACCACGGTCAAAGCGTTGAAGGATAAAGGTGTCAGCGCAGAAAAGATCGCCAAAGTCCACTCACCGATGGGATTGGAATTACAAGCCGAGACGCCCGAAGAGATCGCAGTCAGCATTATGGCTGAGGTGATGATGATCAAAGAAAAAGGGACGGGTAAGTCGATGAAGAGTAGTGGATAGTGAGAAGTAAAGTAAGTAAAACCCCGAAGGGGTGGAACGATTATAGAGAGAAGTAAATTAATAGTTACCAACCCCGAAGGGGTGACATGATACCGAGTAGGAAAACGTTCGAGAAAACAGAAGCAGGTTGAAGGTTAAGAATGACGCGCTGTTTGAGATCAGGGAAATTTCACGGGTAGTACATTCGGGTCGAAGCGCGAAACGATTCGGGTTGGAATTCGTAAAGAAATGAGGCTATAATTTGAACATGATCATAAAAAAGGAGAGAAACCATGGCTAGAATTTTTGATGTCATTGAATATGCAACTGAGATGAATGATGAGATCGTCCACCGCTTCCCCGAGACAGGAATCGGCGATTTCCGCATCGGCTCGCAGGTGATCGTGCGCGAGAGCCAAACAGCGGTGTTCTTCCGCGACGGCAACGCGTTGGATGTTTTCAAGGCGGGGCGACATACGATCGTAACGGCAAATATTCCAAAGATCATTGATTTCATCGGCAAGGCTTTCAACGACCGCACACCGTTCCCAGCGGAAGTTTATTTTGTTTCGATGAAGGAATTTGCGAGCAAGAAGTGGGGCACGCCGCAGCCGATCATCGTCCGCAATCCGAATATGGGATTGGGCGTGGCGTTATTACAAGGCTTTGGTACTTATTCCTTCCAAGTCAAAGACCCTCAGCAGTTCGTGACCCAGATCGTCGGCACAACTGGCACGTACCGCACCTCTGAAATCGAAGAACGCCTGCGCACCATGCTGCTCTCGAAATTGCAGGATGTGCTCGGCGAAACCGCCGCGAAGAATTCCGTGCCCGAAATGATCGGCCTGACCGAGGAGATCGGCGCGGCAGTGCGCGCGAAATCCAAGGATGAATTTGAAGCCATCGGTTTAACGCTTAAGACTTTCTATGTCGGCAACTTGAAGCCTTCTGATAAATCAGCTCAGGAACTGCGCGACATGGGCATGCTCGACATGGCAACCTATACCCAACTGCAAGCCGCGGATTCAATGCGCGATGCGGCACAGAATCAAAGCGGCGGCGCTGGCCTCACAGCTGGCATTGGCGCTGGCATGGGCATCGGCAATTTGATGGGACAGGCTTTACAAGGCGGTATGCAGAATAATTCACAGGGCGGCGCTCCTGCTGCTGGCGCGAAGATGCCTAGTATCATGACCCCCGCTGAAGCAGCTCAGTTCATCAAAGTGACCGAAGCTGATATCCTTTCCGCGATCACCGATGGAAGTTTGAAGGCGAAGAAGGTTGGTTCGGCGTATCGTATCAGCAAGGATAACCTTGACGCGTTCATGAATAGTTAGCGTTTAGCTGTTAGCAATTAGCTTTTAGTAAAAGAGACTTTCCGTGTGGAGAGTCTCTTTTGTTTTTTCTTGGTTTTCAGGTTGGAAAGTTTGAAGGTTGGAAGGTTATAACATGTAAACTTTTAAACCTGCTAACTTGTAACGGAAATTATTCCAAATCGCTGATCACATCCACAACACTATTCAAAATATCACTTGCCATCACAGATGCGGTTGTACCGAGGTCTTCAGCGGCGAGCAAACCTGCTTCAGCGTGGATGTATGCGCCAGCGACGGCGGCATCGTAAGCGTCCAAGCCTTGTGCGCGCAGACCGACGATCAGACCAGCTAAAACGTCACCTGTGCCAGCACGTGCCAACGCGGGCGAAGCAACAGGGATCACGGTCAACTGTCCATTGGGCGCGGCGATCACGGTGAACGCGCCTTTCAATACCACCACATGCCCCCATTCCTTTGCATATTTGCTTGCAACGGCCTCACGATCTTTTTGAATTTCATCCTTCGGCAAACCTGTCAGCACAGACATTTCGCCGGGGTGCGGAGTCAAGACACTGAGCGGAGGAAGTTTCATGTGCCAGTCAGAAATTTTTGCGAGCAGTTTCAATCCGTCCGCATCCACAACCATGGGCGGCAAATTTACAGAAACATCGTCCTTCATTTCCTTATGAACAAAACCTATTTGCGATGTCTGCTTTTTGGCATTGGATTTGCCTGTGAGCAATCCTTCCAAAAATTCCTTTGTCTTGGCTTCGAGTCCGAGTCCTGGCCCGACCAGTAAAGCTGATGCGCTTTCAAGGGACTTGGTCAGCGCTTCGGCAGCGCTGCCTGAAATATTGCCCATGTCATGCGGAAGCAAAATCCACGTGGCCTCTGGGAGTTGACCTGCCAGCACGCTATGCAATGGACTCGGCACCGCCATCGTCACAAGTCCCGCGCCCGAGCGATACGCCGCCATACCAGCCAATAACGCCGCACCAGTGTAGTTGATGGAACCAGCAGCTATCAGTGCAGTACCAAACGTCCCTTTGTGTGAATCGAGCGCGCGCTCAGGCAGGAGTCCAGACACCAGTTCATGATCCGCCACTTCGGTTTTCAAATCATAAAAGGAAGCGAGATCATCAGGCAAGCCAATATCCACCAGCGCCAGATCACCGACAAATTCGAAGGCGGGCAATTTCAACAATCCGCGTTTGACCGCCGCCATCGTGACCGTCAGATCGGCGGGCAGACATTCGAGCGCGGCCTCGCCAGTATCGCAATCAACTCCAGAGGGACAATCCACCGCGATGATATAAGGCGGGTTGTCCATGTCAGACATAATAAAAAGGGACTGCTCCAACACGGCAGAAATCTCAGCCTTGAGCGGAAGTTTAATTCCCGTGCCAAGCAAGCCATCCAACAAAATATCAGCGGATTCAAAGCACATGCCCAGCGCGGAAAAGTCCTTATCAGTTTCCGCGAAGGTCACTTCCCCACCCGCCTCAACGAAACGAGTCACCAGGTCATCCTTCTTCTTGCGCTTGACCACATACGCGCGCGCATGCCAGCCTTCCTCCACAAGATGAGTCAACGCGACAAGCGTATCGCCGCCATTGTTGCCAGGACCGACAAGACCCAGCACTTCCTCCCACTCATCATCGAACGCGATCTCGTTGACAATTTCCGCAAGCCCGCGGCCTGCGTTTTCCATCATCTCGGCATAAGGCAAGCCGTTTGCATCTGCTTCTTTTTCAATCTCGCGCATCTGCGCGACGGTTACGAGTTTCATGAAACTCTCCTCAAAAGATGAAATAAAATCCAAAAAGTGCAACGTTATTATAATCGCAGGGAATGAATGGAATTGCTGTATAATTCGTGCAATCCTTTTCGCGGGAAAATCTCATGCTCACCCCCCAACCCTTGCGTGTTTTTCTATGTCATGCCTCTGCGGACAAGCCTGCTGTCCGCAAACTTCACCGTTATTTAAAACAACGAGGCATCATTCCATGGCTAGATGAACTTGACCTGTTGCCAGGTCAAAAGTGGGAGATCGAAATTCCCAAAGCATTGTTTTCATCAGACGTCATACTTGTTTGTCTGTCAAAAAATTCAGTGACAAAAGAAGGTTACGTTCAAAAAGAAATCACTTTTGCGTTGGATAAAGCCAGCGAAAAATTAGAAGAAACAATTTTTATCATTCCAACAAAGTTGGAAGAATGCGAAGTCCCGCAACGCTTGAGAGACTATCAATGGGTGGATTTATTCCGCAATGACGGCTACAAGCGATTAATGCAAAGCCTGAAAAAACGCGCTATTGATCTAGGCCCAAGTGTACTGCCGATAATAGATGATACACAAAAATCAAACCGATTGTAAATCAAGAGGAGCAACCAGCATATCTCTCTGAAAAAAATCGCAGGGAGATTTCCAGCCCAATTTCACTTCAAGTTGAAATAGATAAACCCCAAGACCTTTTAGAAAGCAATTTAGAAGAGAAACGTTTAACGAGAGAGAAAATTGAATTGGAACAAAAAGCTGAAGAGGAGCACAATAAAAGAGAGGGTGTGATAGTACCTGCAACAGAGGGCAAAAAGTCGCCAATCTCGCAAATTAACGCTGCAGCAAAAAGCCAGCCACTTAAAGTGACCTTGAAAAGGACACTAAAAACTAATGCCATCATTCCGGCGATTGTTGTTATTCTGGTTTTGTTTTGTGCTTTTGGCGTTATATATTTTGGCTCCCTTGCTCCTGAAACTTCTTTAAGCACGCTGCCGTCAATGGTCTCAAATATATACACATCAACTGGAACTACTTGCAATATAAGAAAAACTACTTTTTCCACTAATGAAGATGTTTATGTATGTATAGACCTGGCATATACACAATTAAACACTAAATTTGAATCAAGATGGTATTACCAACAAAAATTTTTGGGTAAAATATTGCATTTTCAGATCACAAAATTAACCAATACAATCGACAGTAATCAGCAGTTTACCTATTTTTACTTAAACAATCTCGCTATAGCTGGAACCTACAGAGTGGATATCTATATGGGGCAGAAAATAATAGGTACTAGATATTACTACGTAGAAAAATAAGAGAGATAAACCAAAAAGTTGCAACCTAAATCTTACTTTCCAAATATCATTCGCCACATCAACCAATCCCAACTCAATCAACTTCTCTTTGGATGGTTTCCCACTTTCCTTATCCCATCCGCGCGCTTCATAATACGCATTCAGCATTTCAGGGAAATCAGGGACAAATCCTTCCGCGCCGCCTTCCTTGTATGGTTCAAGAAAAGCCTTGGGCAATTTATCATTCGCGCGAGTTAATCCCATGCGATTATTGATGGCGCGTTTGAGATTCCAGCCGCGTTCGCCTGAGCGCATCATATCCTCGAGAGTCCATTCGTAACCGCAGGCCGCGTTGACCAGGTCCACTTGCATTTGCGGGTCAACATTGGCGAAGATGCACATCACAAAGGAATTAAAGAATGTCCGCCAGTTTTGATGACGCGCCACATTCGCGGCTTTCTCGGCCTGCGCGTGACGGTCAAAGTAGGTGATGCCGATGCTCTCCTGAGTATTGCCCCAATCCACGAGGAAATAATCAGATTGGTTATGGCACGCACCGCGCGGACTTGTCGCATACGCAAGCGCCATGCCCGAAACGCCGCGCGGATCGTGATACGCGACTTCGAGTCCATTCACCTGCACGGCTTCATCTTCCGCGTTGAACGCTTTTCCAAATTGACGCGACCCGCGCGAAAGCAAGTCACCGATCCCTTCACGCTTTGCGATCATGTGGATCAACTGCCGCACCGCCATGAAATTTCCCCATGTCAGTTCAATGCCGCCAGTATCCTGTTTGGTCAACTTGCCCATTTCATACAGATGAAATGCGAGGCCGATCGTGTTGGCCGTGCTGATGACATCCATGCCATATTTATCGCACAACTCGCCGAGCCGCGTCACTTCAACGAGATCATCGATTAAAAGATTTGGGCCAAAGCCAACGATCGTTTCGTATTCAGGCCCCTTGCGTTTTTTGCCGTCGCCAATATTCACCACACGCCCGCACGCGATCACACAGCCCTGGCAAGCACTGTATCCCACCAAAATACTTTCAGACATCTTCGAACCAGAGACATTATCCACGTTTGCGAACGAACCCTGGTGATAATACTTCGACGGCATTTGCCCAAGATATTCTGCAAAATTCGCCGCGCTCGCCGAACCAAGTTCGTGAATGATCCTCGCCTGATTGTCCTGTTTGAGGGTGCGGTTCGCCTCGGAACGCAAAGCCGAATAACGTTCTGCATCCACAAGTTCAATTTTCTTTTTTCCATATACAGCAATTGCTTTGAGATTCTTCGAGCCCATCACCGCGCCGAGGCCAGTGCGCCCCGCCATGCGGCCGTGGTCACAGCAAATGGATGAATACAACACTCCGCGCTCCCCCGCTTCACCGATCACTGCGACTCTTGCACCTTTGACTCCGACTTCCGCCCTGACAAGTTCCTGCGTCTCGTAGACATCCCTGCCCCAAACACTCGCCGCATTTCTGACCTCAAGCCTGCCTTCTTCGATCCAGAGATAGACGGGGCTTTGAGATTTTCCTGTCACCCACAAACCATCGTATCCAGCCGCCCGCAGCTCAGGCCCCCAAAATCCGCCAATATTGGATTCGGCCCACAATTGAGTCGCTGGGCTTTTACCGCAGATCACAAAGCGACCAGTCGTTGGTCCCGAAGTTCCAGTGAGCGGCCCATTGATAAATAACAAAGGCGACTCAGGTGATAGCGGGTCAAGTTCCTTTGTGAGATACGGATACAGAATCCGCGCCGCAAGAGATGCGCCGCCGAGGAAGTCACGCTCCCATTCTTTGGGGATGATGAATTCTTCAGTTGTGGCTGTTGTGAGATTTATTTTGAGGATGGGTTGCATTTGAGTTTACAAGTTTTAAAGTTGGCAAGTTTACAAGTTAACCTTCAAACTTTCAAACCTGCCAACCTGCAACTGAATTATAAAATTTCTTCCGTCGCTTCACTCGCCACGCGGACAAAGTCCAGCACGGTTGGAACATTGCGCATCATATAACCCATGCTGCCCTGAACTTTTAGTTTCATGGTCATCATGGCTGTCATGGGATTCATTCTGCCTGTCAGGATTGCAGTGATGTTGTTGTAGGTCGCGGCTAATGTGAAAGCAGGTTTTGGGTAGGCAGATGCATCAGGCTTGTATTCTGCCTTTCGGCATTTCCCATGCCACAGGTCCAGATAGAACGTGAGTTCCTCTTTCAGGTTACCCTCCGCTTCGATACGGAAAAACAAATCCCCTTCCCAATTCTTGGCGATGTCGGCATATTTTTCATCAGAGTTGAGTTTTGTTTCGAGCCCCTTTAACCATTCTTCACTTGGAAACACAGCAGTCATAAAAAAACCTCCACATCAAAGATATTGGTATTGTACCATTATGGAATTATGTATAAAATTCCTTGCACAAATGAAAAAAATAGTCTATGCTTAACACCACGGGATGAAGTTCATCCCGTGGCAATTTAATTATTGCCCAATATTTCATGTCTCTTGGAGGAGCAAATGAAAAAACTGTTTACACTGGCCAGCCTGCTTGTTCTGGCCTCCCTCGTCCTTTCTGCTTGTGGCGGGGGCGCTGCAAAAGCGGACAACGTGCTTGATGACGTTATGAACCGCGGATACATTTTGATCTCAACTGATCCAAACTATGCCCCACAATCATTCCTTGACACAACCGCCAAACGACCGGATGACACCAAATGCCCGTCTGACGCTTTAACCACTGCCGAAATGCAAGGCTTCGATGTGGATGTTGCCAAAGCCATCGGCACCGCCCTCGGTGTTGAAACTTGTTTCGCCACCCCCGGCTGGGATCTACTCACCGCCGGTAACTGGGCCGACAAATGGGATATGAGCGTAGGCTCAATGACCATCACCACCACACGTCAAACCGTTCTTGATTTCAGCGTGCCCTACTACTACACTCCCGCAGTTGTAGCAGTTGCCGCAGACTCCAGCTATGACACACTTGAAAGCCTCGCTGGTCAGGCTCTTTGCGCTGGTGTTTCCACCACCTACGAATCATGGCTGAACAATGACATGGACGCTCTCGGCTTGCCCGAATCTTCCATTTACGCCAAAGTTCCAGAAGGCGTGACCGTTGTCCCGCTCGATAGCGATCAGGAATGCGCGCAGTCCATCGCCGCTGGCCGCACCGACTTCGTTGGTTATGTCACATCCGGTACCGTTGTGGATGCGAACCTCGCTGCTGGTTTGCCCGTGAGAAAACTCGAAGGCGTTGTGTACTCTGAAGACCTCGCCGCCGCGTTCGACAAGGCTTCCACACTTGACACCACTTCCCTGCGCGCCAAAGTGGACGAGATCTTTACCGCCATGCACGCTGACGGCACCCTCTCTGCCCTCTCCATCAAATGGCTCGATGGTCAGGATCTGACTCAAGCTCCCAAATAAATTTTTGCAGATACAAAAGGGAAGCGGCTCGCGCAGCGTGTCGCTTCCCTTATTTTTTATATTCAAGGGAGATCGGCATGAATATGTTTTCAAAAAAACAGGATGCACCCAAATCACAAGCCGAATTGATCTATGAAGCCCAGGCGCGCAAAGAGCGCCATTTCCGCGCCAATGTAGGACTCTCCTGGTTTGTTTTGCTTTTTATTCTCGTCTTCACTTTCAGCGGTCAGGAAATCACTATTGGGTCAACCACCTTCAGCGGTATTCAGGTGGACACAGAGTTCATGAAAAACAACCTGACCTTTATTGCCGGTGGGGTGAGTGAAACAATAAAGATCTCGATCCTGTCGATTGCGCTCGCGATGACCCTCGCGCTGTTGGCGGCTCTTGGACGGCTCTCGACTTTCCCGCCGATCTATGCGCTTAGTACTTTTTATGTCTCGCTCATTCGCGGGACTCCCCTTTATTTACAGATCTTCTTTTTCTTTCTGGCACTGCCGCAACTGGGCATAATTTTGCCAGGCCTGGTCGCTGGCGTATTGGCTCTTGGTCTTAATTATGGAGCTTATATGTCCGAAGTATTTCGTGCCGCATTAAGCTCAGTAGGCAAAGGTCAGCGCGAGGCAGCCATAGCGCTCGGCATGACACCAAACCAAACCATGCGGCGCATTATTCTTCCACAAGCCCTGCGCTTCGCCATTCCACCCATCGGCAACGATTTCATCGCCATGACCAAGGATTCGGCGCTGGTATCAGCTACAGGCTTCGTACACGAACTGATGTGGCGCTCCACAAAAGTTGGGCGCGCGCAATTCCACAATCTCGAAGCGTTGATCATGGCCGCTCTTTTTTACTGGGGCATGACCTTGATCCTGACCTACATCCAAAGCATCATCGAAAAGCGCCTTGCCAAAGGAGACCGATAACATGGTTCCCATTGTAAGAATCTCCAACCTTGATAAATATTTCGGCCGCCTGCATGTGTTAAAAAATATCAGCCTCGATATAATGCAGCGCGAAGTGGTCTGTCTTATTGGACGCAGCGGCTCAGGCAAAAGCACCCTGTTACGATGCATCAACTTCCTTGAAGAACCTTCACATGGCAGCATTGAAGTGGATGGCGTCAAAGTTGACGGCGGAGAGAAAGGCGCGCGTCATCGCCAGCTCATTCACGATGTGCGTTTGAAAACAGGCATGGTGTTTCAGGAATTCAATTTATTCCCGCACATGTCGGTGCTCGAAAATGTGATCGAAGGTCCTGTGATCGTCAAAGGGATGGATAAGAAAAAAGCAATTGAACTCGGCGAGGAAAACCTGGATCGAGTTGGTTTGTTATTTAAAAAAGATGAATACCCCATGCGTCTCTCCGGCGGACAAAAACAACGCGTTGCCATCGCACGCGCGCTGACCATGGAACCACGCGTCATGCTTTTTGATGAACCCACTTCCGCGCTTGACCCTGAGCTGATCGGTGAAGTATTGAACGTGATGAAAAAGGTCGCTACGGAAGGCATGACCATGATCGTGGTTACACACGAAATGGGTTTCGCCCGCGAAGTTGCCGACCGCGTGCTGGTGATGGGCGACGGTGAATTGATCGAAGACGCGAAGCCTGCCGATCTATTCAACAGCCCCAAAGATCCACGCACAAAAGCCTTGATCGACCGCTATCGCTCTGGAGAACAATAAATGACCGTTGCAATTACACGCGATGTCAGTCCGCGCTTTAACGAATGCGAGATCACGCACATCGACCGCACACCGATAGATGTTGAAGTCGCGCGTGCTCAACACCACGAATATGTCAATGCGCTGGCGTCGCTTGGATGCCAGATCGTGGAATTATCCGCCGAAGCCGATTTGCCAGATTCAGTATTCGTTGAGGACACAGCATTCATCCTGCCTGAAGTGGCGGTCATTACGCGGCCCGGAGCTGATTCTCGCAAACCAGAGACAGAGTCCATCATCCGGGCATTGTCGCCCCACCGTGCGCTGGTGCATGTCGCTGCGCCCGCCACAGTGGATGGCGGCGATGTGCTTGTGCTTGGACACGATATTTATGTCGGCATCTCAACACGCAGCAATGCCGCAGCCATTGAGCAACTGCGGGAGTTACTTGATGTTTATGGTTATAAAGTGACTGGGGTAATGATGCATGATTGCCTTCACCTCAAAACCGCCTTAACAAAAGTTGACGACAACACTGTTCTTATCAACCCAAACTGGGTGGACACTTCCCACTTCAAGGATTTTGATTGGATCGAAGTCGATCCATCCGAACCTTTTGCGGCAAATTGTTTACCGGTGAATGGTCAGATCATTTACCCCACATCATTTCCAAAAACACGCGCCAAGCTTGAAGCACGCGGATACAAAATTCAAGCGGTTACTGTGGATGAACTCGCAAAAGCTGAAGGCGCGGTCACCTGTTGCAGTTTGATCATTTCACAGTAAACAGAATCAATTCCAGGTTAAGCGCGAAGCGGGTTCTTCATCCAAAAAAGAAAAATCCCCGAAATACATCGGGGATTTTCATTGCTTGTGCGCTGGAGAGGACTTGAACCTCCACGTCTTACGACACACGCACCTCAAGCGTGCCTGTCTGCCAATTCCAGCACCAGCGCAAGCAGGCCGTATTATAATCGGCTTGCTTTTCTTGTCAAGCACAGAAATCACAGGAGATATGTCATGGTCCGAATCGTAGTAGATGCAATGGGAAGCGATAATTTTCCAGTACCAGATGTTGAAGGCGCAGTACAGGCCGCGCGCGAATATGGTGTGGAAATTATTTTGGTGGGAGACGAATCTATCATCAAGCCGGTGCTTGAAAAACAAGATACCACGGGATTAAACATCCGTATTGTGGATGCGCCTGAAATGTTGACGATGGAAGATAAGGGCGAAAAGTTGGTTTTGAAAGCGCGCAGTAAAGACGCGAAGAATTCAATGGCCGTTGGGATTGACCTTGTTAAAAAAGGCGAAGCAGATGCATTTGTCAGCGCGGGCAACACAGGCGCAGGCATGGTGACCGCATTGTTCCGCCTGGGACGTATTCGCGGCGTTGACCGCCCTGCGTTGGCTCCGATCTTCCCCACCGCAACTGGCACATGTGTTGTACTTGACATTGGCGCAAACCCAGATTGCAAACCTGAAAATCTTTTGCAATTCGGTATTTTGGGAAGTATCTATGCCGAGAAAGTACGCGGCGTGAAGAATCCCAAAGTTGGTTTGATCTCGAATGGCGAAGAAGAAGGCAAAGGCAATGAACTGGTGAAAGGCGCATCACCTTTGTTCAAAGCGTCGAAGTTGAATTACTTCGGGAACGTGGAAGGCAAGGAAGTGATCGGCGGCAAAGTGGATGTGGCTGTCACGGACGGATTTACAGGCAACGTCATGCTAAAATCATCTGAGGCCGTTGCAAAATTGATCACAGACAGAATCCGCGAGATCATTAAGAACGGCAGTATCGCCACAAAGATCGGCGGCTTGCTGGTAAAGCCTGCACTCGGTGCGATCAAAAAGTTACTTGACCCAAGCGAACAAGGCGCGGCTCCCCTGCTTGGCATCAATGGATTGGTATTTATCGGTCATGGCCGCTCGGATGCTTTTGCCATGAAAAATGCAGTCCGCGTGGCAAAACATGCCGTGGATGTAAAAGTGTTGGACGCAATGAAATCTGCAATCGAAGAGAGTTTGAAAAACGCCTGATAATGTCATTGCGAGAGCAGCAATACCGCTCGAAGCAATCCCCTTATTCATAAATTTCAACCCGCTTCCCATGCCGTCCCCGGCATGGGAGCATTATAGGAAAACATGAAAATCATCAAGAATGAAAAATTAATATCCCGAAACGGCAAGATCGGTCAATATACAAGCCTCGGCGCTTTGGTTGTGCTTGGACTAGGCATGTATATCTCGTTCACAAAGCCAGATCTTTTCACATACTCGGTCGTTTGTCTGCTGATCGGATTCATTATGACCCAGGTCGGCATGTATATGGGCAATCGCTGGGGACGATCTCCGCGCCCCGATGAAAAATTTGATGCAGGACTTAAAGGTCTGCACAGCGATTTCAGCATGTATCATTATTCAACTCCTGTATCACATCTGCTGGTCGGGCCATCAGGTGCGTGGGTACTGCTCCCCTATCACCAAAAGGGAAAAGTGGAATTCAAAAAGAACCGCTGGAAGATGAGCGGCGGCGGGTTTATGCAAGCCTACATGCGCATCTTCGGGCAGGAAAGCATTGGCCGCCCAGATATTGACGCGGAAACAGAAGTACAAACGCTCAGAAAGTTCTTTGCAAAAAATCTGGACGAGTCATTTGCGCCAGAGATCAAACCTATTTTGGTGTTTACCAGCGATGAAGTTGAATTGGAACCAAACGATTCCCCCATCCCCGCAATGAAACTGAAGCAACTCAAAGAGTTCATGCGGCAAGGCGTAAAGAACCGCGCATTAACCAGTGACCAGATCGCTAAGATCACCGGCTTGTTTGCGCAAGAATAAATAGGAAATAGTAATACTCGTCATGTCGTTGCGAGGAGGGCTCTTGCTCTTTCCGACGAAGCAATCTTCTATTATTTGGAGACTGCTTCGGCAGAGAACAAGAGCGCCTCGCAGCGACATTATTGATATGGTACACTTGTTCTATATTTGAAATCACCAAAAATCAAATTCTAAATTTAGTAATTACGAGATACCCTGCAATATGAAATCCATTGTTTCAATTGACATAGAAACTACCGGCCTCGACGAAAACCGTGAAGCCATTATTGAAATTGCCGCTGTTAAATTCAATGGCCGCCGCGTGGAAGATGAATTCTCGACACTCATCAATCCGGGCAAGGCGATTCCCGAATTCATTACCGGGCTAACCGGCATCGACAACGCGATGGTGCGTCAGGCTCCGCGCCTGATTGATATTAAGCAGGAACTTTTAGCCTTTGTCGGTGATGCGCCCATTCTCGGTCACAACGTCAAATTTGACATTGGTTTTCTGCGCAAGGCGGGATTATTTCCATATCATCAAACCATCGACACCTACGAACTCGCATCCGTGTTGATGCCGACTGCCAGCCGCTACAATCTCGGATCGCTTGGCCAACAGTTAAACATTCCACTGCCTGCCACACACCGCGCGCTCGATGATGCGCGTGTTACGCAAGCCGCGTATGTGCGCCTGCTCGATATCGCCAGGGAACTTCCGCTGGAAGTTTTGCAGGAGATCGTAGAGCTTAGCAACTTTGTGGATTGGGATGCGGGCTGGGCATTTGAGCAGGCACTTCAAGCGCGCGCCAAAGAAGGGATCAAATCCAAATCGACTACGAGCGCTTCAATTCCAAAGCCGAAATTTGATTCAGCGAAAAAAGATTTTTCTCCGATTGAGAAGAACGAAGAGCCAACTCCGCTTGACCCAGAAGAGGCCGCATCTGTTCTGGAGTACGGCGGACCGTTTGCGCAATACTTTGAATCTTACGAGCATCGCCCCGAACAGGTGGACATGCTCAAAGCTGTGACCAATGCCCTTTCAAACGGCAACCATCTCCTCGTCGAGGCTGGAACCGGTGTTGGTAAATCGTTTGCGTATCTTGTGCCGGCGGCCATGTTCGCAGTCCAGAACAATACCCGTGTGGTCGTATCCACCAACACCATCAACCTGCAAGATCAACTCATCAAAAAAGATATTCCCGATCTGCAAGCCGCGTTGAATTTGGATGTGCGCGCCGCTGTGCTCAAAGGCCGCTCGAATTATCTTTGTCCGCGCAGACTGCAATTTATGCGCACACACGGCCCGAAGGACGCGAACGAAATGCGCGTGCTGGCCAAGATCATCGTTTGGAAGTTGGACAATAACAGCGGCGACAGAAACGAATTAAACCTGACCGGCCCGATCGAACGCGAAGTGTGGGGCAGGCTCTCGGCAGAAGATGACAATTGCACAACCGAAACCTGCCTCGGACGAATGAGCGGTACGTGCCCGTTCCATCGCGCCAAACAAGCCGCGCTGAGTTCGCATTTGTTGATCGTCAATCACGCGCTCCTGCTATCGGATGTTTCCACGGGCAGCAAGGTTTTGCCTGAATACGATTACGTGATCGTGGATGAAGCGCATCACATGGAAAATGCCGTGACTGGCGCGCTCTCGTTCCGCATGACTCAAAATGATCTGGAGCGGATGCTAAAAGAATTGGGCGGATCGTCTGCGGGCTTGCTCGGCAGAATGCTGACAGAAACTCACGACGCGCTTCGCCCCTCTGACTTTGGACTGCTTCAACAAAAAGCAAAACATGCCACCGACCAGGCATTTCGCCTCGAACAAATTACGCACGAATTTTTCAAAGTATTGGGTGACTTCATTGCGCGTCAGCGCGAGGGACAACCTGTCAGCAATTACTCGTGGCAAATGCGCGTGATCCCTTCCACACGCACCATGCCCGGCTGGGACGATGTTGAGATCATGTGGAGTCAGATCAGCGAGACGATGGGCTTGCTGATGAAGACTCTCGATGAAATTTATAAAGCGCTGGGTGATGTCTACGCGGAAGGTCACGAGAACGTACAGGATGTGATGGGAACCCTGAGCAATCTGATGCGTCGCATGGGCGAAGCCGAAGCCGCATCTTCAGGCATGATGCACAAACCGTCCAATGATTCGATCTACTGGGTCGAAGTTAATCCGCGCGGCGAGAGACTCTCGCTCAATGCCGCGCCGCTGCGCGTTGGTCCGCTGGTGCAGGAACACTTATGGCATAAAAAAGCCGCAGTCATCATGGCATCGGCTACGCTGACCACACATGGAGAGTTTCGTTATCTGCGCAATACACTCTCTGCTGATGAAGTGGACACACTCGCACTCGGCTCACCATTTGATTACGAATCAAGCACTTTGCTTTATGTCGCCAATGACATCCCAGAGCCGAATGCGCAAGGCTATCAGCAGGCGCTTGACCGCGCCATTATCACCACTGCCAAAGCCACCGGCGGACGAATGCTCGTATTGTTCACATCTTATGCGGCGCTTAAGAAAACGGCGCAAGCCATTACCGGTCCGCTGGGGCGTGAGGATATCTTCGTCTTTGAACAGGGCGAAGGCGCGTCACCAAACGCGTTGCTTGAATCGTTCAAGTCCACTGAGCGGGCTGTGCTGCTTGGCACACGTTCCTTCTGGGAAGGCGTGGATGTACCGGGTGATTCACTCTCCGTTGTTGTTATCACCAAGCTCCCGTTTGGAGTCCCCTCCGACCCGATCATTGCGGCTCGCTCCGAACTGTATGAGGATTCCTTCAACGAATATTATCTACCCGAATCGATTCTAAAATTCCGCCAGGGATTTGGCCGCCTGATCCGCTCCGCATCTGACCGTGGCATTGTCGCGATCTTTGACAGGCGTGTGCTGACAAAGCAATACGGAAAATTATTTTTGGAATCACTTCCGCAATGTACGGCGCGTCAAGGCGCGGCGGCGGGATTGGCAAAAATGGCAGGCGACTGGCTGGGCGTTTAGCAGCTATGCCGAACACATACTTCATTCTTTTTGAAATCGTCATCTATATTCAATTTGCGCTGTGTCTGCGCCACGCAATAAAGCATGGCACAGCCAATCTGCTTAAACTATTTGCTGGTATCGCATTCGGGGTTTTACTTGAACTTGCCACCATCCGTCAGTTGAACGCGTATCAATATGGTCAATTCATGTTGATGGTGCTGGATGTTCCGCTATGCATTGGCGTGGCGTGGAGCTGCATCATCTACGCTGTGATGGAATTTTCAGATGGAAGCACCCTGCCCTATTTCACCCGCCCCGTTCTTGACGGTCTGCTCGCGCTGAATATTGATCTGGCGATGGATACCATTGCCATCCGCCTCGGCTTTTGGGATTGGGGACAAGGCTTGAAGTTCCAATATTTCGGCGTGCCTTATGCCAACTTTTGGGCGTGGTTCTGGGTGGTTTCATCCTTCTCGCTTGGCTATCGGCTGGTTGCGCTCCGCAGTGACTGGATCGGAAAATGGCTTGCTCCCTTATCTGGCATCGTTGTTGGATTAGCCTGTGTTTTGTTCACCAATGCATTCATTACTTATATTATCCCGTTTGATTATCACACGCTGACGATAGCCCCGGTATTGCTCAGCGCTCTATTTATTGTGATCGTCTCACGTCCGCGCTTTTACCAGACTGAGGTTGATCCTTTGGCGTTGTGGGTTCCGTTCCTGTCTCATTTTTACTTATTGGCGGCAGGTCTGATCTCAGGTGTTATTCTTGATCCTCCCGCGTTATTGTGGATCGCCCTGTCCATGTTCATTCTTGCGCTGATTTTACATAAGCCATCCATTCAACACATCTTTTTCCAAAACGTACAATCAGGACGCAGATGAACGCAGAAAACGCGGATTTTTTCAGCGTGAATCAGCGTTGATCTGCGTCCAAATGATTTTTGTGTTTGAAAAAGAGCTGCCTCTTTGCGAAGCAGCTCTTTTTCATTACAACTTGGGCAAAACAATCGATTGTTGGTATTGATACTTCCCCTTTTTATCTGCATAAGAAGTATCGCATTCTTCATCAGCCTCGAAGAAAAGAACTTGTGCCAGCCCTTCATTGGCATAGATCTTCGCTGGCAACGGAGTGGTATTTGAAATTTCAAGGGTCACAAATCCCTCCCACTCAGGCTCAAACGGCGTCACGTTGACAATGATCCCGCACCTCGCGTAAGTGGACTTCCCCAGACAGATCGTCAACACCTTGCGCGGAATTCGAAAATATTCAATTGTGCGCGCCAGAGCAAACGAATTCGGCGGGACCACACACACATCCCCGACAAAATCCACCATGGATTTTGTGTCAAAGTTTTTCGGATCAACCGTCGCCGAGAAAACGTTCGTAAAAATCTTAAACTCATTTGCAACACGCACATCATATCCGTACGATGAGACGCCGTAGGAGATCACACCTTCGCGGACTTGATTTTCCACGAAAGGTTCGATCATCTTTTGTTCGTGCGCCATCTTGCGGATCCAGTGGTCAGGCTTTAATCCCATATTTCTCTCCTTGGTGAACTGTGTATTGGACTTATAAACTATCACCATTTTATAACAAAAATGTAAACCTACAATCCCCAAATTCTGTTATAGTTTCGCCCGCACAGTCTTTTGACTGATTTTGATTATTACGAGGAGAGAAATAGAAATGAAGAAAGTTGTTATTTTTTTGGGTAATGAGATACTACTCGGCATGTTGATCACCGTATTAAGTATTTTTACAGCCATAGCCAGCTTTCAGGGCGCTTTATCAGATGGCAACCAGAATGACGCCGAGATCCAAGGTA
Organism: Candidatus Villigracilis saccharophilus; assembly: GCF_016711665.1. Taxonomy (NCBI): domain Bacteria; kingdom Bacillati; phylum Chloroflexota; class Anaerolineae; order Anaerolineales; family Candidatus Villigracilaceae; genus Candidatus Villigracilis; species Candidatus Villigracilis saccharophilus. The sequence continues at coordinate 100,183 of NZ_JADJSO010000059.1, read as the reverse complement.
TGCAAGCACTGAATGACGGCAATGCGGAATATCTCACGGAAAACCAAAATATTTCACAGGACTACAATTACTATGATAACTGGTATATAAATCAAGATACAAATCTTGAAGCAGCAGACTATTACCAGTTTAATTTCTCGCAACAATTGCAGGACGCCATTGCCCGCGACCCTAACACGGTCTGGGACGATCAATATTACGAAGAAATGTCAGCCACATCCGCTGAGTTATTTGAAAGTTCAGAGGCTAGTTTTATTCTCGCAACAGACTGGAACGAGCGTGGTGATCACCTTCAACTGGTACTGACAATCATGGCAATTGGGCTTGCCTTTGCGGGCTGGGCATCCATCAACAAGGAAGAAAGCAACCTGCGTGCATTCTTCTCACTATTTTCCATCATCACCCTGATCATCGGACTGTTCTCTTATTTCGCTACACCAATCGTTGGTTAAAACTAAATTGATTATAGACCCGCCTTGTGAAGGCGGGTCTCTTTTTTAACGAGACTTCCGAAGTCTTTTTAGTACAGGTATAATTCCAGCATGGCAAACAACACATACCAGCAATCCATCAACGAATGGCGCAAGGAACGAAACGAAACCATCCGCAAGGAAAATGGATGGCTCGCACTCGCTGGCCTCTACTGGCTAAAACTTGGAAAGAATCAACTTGGCTCAGATCCAAAATCTGAGATCGTACTGCCAGAACGCATCCCCTCCAATATTGGATATCTTGAATACAACGGCAAATCTGTCTCCCTGCGCACTCCCACTGCACAGAAAATAAACGTCAACGGCACAGAGACCGATTTTGCAGTTTTACAACCAGACATCTCCGAAAACCCAAGCTATATAAATTTACAGGATGTCCAGCTCGTTGTCATTCAGCGCGGAAACAAGGTTGGTGTACGCATTTGGGATAATCAGCGCGAAGAGCGACGGTCTTTCCCCGCCCGCACCTGGTTCGACATCGATGAAAAATTTCGCGTCCCTGCGGCATACACCGCCTACGACCGCCCCAAGATGTCCTACTTCCCAGATGTGGCAGGTGAGAGATCTGAATTTCCAGTGGATGGTTATTTATCCTTTGAATTCAATCAAAAGGAATATCAACTGGACATCAATAAAGAAGATGATGGCACTCTTTTTATTCGCTTCTCAGACCCAACCAGCAAGGAAAATACCTACCCCACCGGACGCTACCTTGTAGCAGATGTTGAAGCCGATGGCAAAATATTCATTGACTTCAACAAAGCCTATTGTCCGCCCTGCGCCTTCACAGATTTTGCCACCTGCGTCTTCGCCCCCGAGCAAAATCACCTGGATTTCAGGGTGACCGCCGGGGAAACACACTCACATCATTAAGCAAAATCCGCCGTTCAGCACGGCGGATTTTTTATTTAACATGTCGTTGCGAGGTTGGTGTTTTCCTACCAACACTTGACTAGAACATTCCCATCAAAGCTTCTGGCACCCAAAACTTACCTAACCCCATAAAAGCCAAAACAATCGAAGTAATCAATATCGCCACACCCACTGCGGTCAAAACTCGATCCCGCGTCTGATAGGTCAGCACATCCAGCCACGTGCGCGGACCAACGCCAAAGGCGCGCAGATCCATCGCGTCAATAATATCTTCGCTGCTGATAATCGCATGAATGGTCACAGGCACAAAAATGGGGCCTAATTTCCGTATTTGTGCGATCAAACCACCGCTGATCTTCTCGAGTTCGTAGCCGCGCGCGCGTTGAGCATCCATCGTCAGTTGGAAATCCCTGCCAAAGGTCGGAATGAAACGCATGGTCAGGTCCATGGCGTAGGCAAATTTATCGGGGAGTCCCAGCCCTTTGAAAGTGATCCCGTAATGAGCAGGGTTGAGCGAGTACGGAATCAAAATTGTCATCAAGGCAATACTGGCATAACGCACAAGTTGACTAACCGCATAGAAGGCACGTTCCACTGTCACCTTCAAAACAGGTGTCCAACCCAAAATGGAAAACGAAGCCCTAAACTCGCGGATAAGATGTTCCTGCTTGTACACCTCAGACCCACCGCGGCCTGTAAGAAACGTGAGAAGGGAAAAGAAGAAAACAAAGCCGACGATAAACAAAAACGCGCGGCGTATCTCATGCCACTTCACGCCAGATGTAAGTAAGACAAAGATCGCGATCGCCAGAAACGGGAGCAAAAAGCGCACGTCCCAAAATGAAAGCGTGGAAACAAAACAACACAAATAAAATCTAACCCACGCACGCGGATCAAAACTTTGGATGAAGGAATTTTCACGTTTACGATAACGCCAGGCAACAAGCATGATTCACCATAATGATGAAGACCCTAAAGGTTTTTGAAACCTTTAGGGTCTTTTAATTAAACTAACGACCAGACTGTCTGCGGGTGGATGCGTAGGCAACAACCAGCATCGGCACGAGGATGGCGGCAAAGATCAGGTTGGGACCAGCCGCAGGAAGGAATTCACCTACAATGGCGGCAGGAAGGCTAAAGCCGTTGATGACCATGTCAGAAAGTGAGGCAAAGAGAAGCCCAACGATATTGCCAAGCATAGCCCAAGTTACAGCCGTGGCGACATCTTCACTCTTGAAGAAATAACGCACACCAAAAACCAGCGCAAAGCCAATCAGGATCGCAATGCCTGCGAAGAGCGAAATTTGCGCGTCGCCGAAAATGCCGTTATCCACATCAAAGAATAAAGCATGTTGGGCAGTCCGATTCAAGAAGTACAGCAACGCGGTAATGACAGCCAATGCGCCGCTGATATAAAGCACGGTGTCCATGCTTTTCTTCTTGTCTGAGAACAGCATCCACATGCCAGAGACAAAGCCGATCAAGCCGTTGCCAATGCTCCATTGCGGAGAAAGCCCAAAGCCCGTGAGCGCGTCGCCGAACATGTTGCCTACTGCGCCGGTGAAGAATCCAACAACAGGACCAAAGGCAAAACCGAAAAACATGGGAATTGCGATTGCGGGACGAAGCGCAACCTGACTCGCGGAAGGCACAACAAATACGGTGCCATTGAACAGCCATGAGAACACAGCATACAACGCCGCACCGATGGCCATCCACACTACTTCGCGTGTTCCAACTTCCCAGGCTTTGTTGGCTTGTGTGGCAAAGTACACGCCGAACGCAATGGCGATGCCGACCACAACAAACACAAAGCGGGAAACCACACTAGCCTGATCCACTGAGAAGTTAAACAAAGCTCCTTCAGCAGGTTCTCCTGCGCCAAGCACGAACATAACAACAGCAAACAAGGCAAGTACTACAACTAATGAAATTAATACATTGGTGAATTTCTTATCCATCTTACTCTCTCCTTTTTGTATTTTTTTTCTGGACTGCTTGCCGTCGCTAGTGAAACGGCAAGCCATTTCACTCCAGAGTTTTAAATATGTGCCAATGCTTCGGCTCTCATGAAGCGCCCCGTCGTGCCGAGTCGCTTGAGGTTGAGAGCCAGCAACGAGGTCGGAATGATGCGGTTGGCTTTGAGTCGATCAAAGTCGCGGAGCACATCCTGCGGTTTGCCATCAGCAATGAGTCGTCCATCTGAAATGATCAAAACACGATTGGCGTAAATTGCCGCGAGGTCAACATCGTGCGTGATAAAAATGATGGCTTCAAAAGCGGGCATTTGCAAGATCGAATCCATGAAGTTCATGTAATTCTGATAATCCTGCCCGGCGGTCGGCTCATCCATCACAAGGATACGCGAACGCATTGCAAGAATGGCCGCAATGCTCACGCGCTTCTGCTGGCCGAATGAAAGCGCCAGCGGCGGGTCTTTCTCTTTTTCAATCAGGTTAACGATCTTTAGCGCCTCTTTCACCTCCAGCTCGATTTGTTCCTTTGTGTGTTTCATGTTCGTTGGACCAAACGCCAGTTCCTCACGAACCGTCGGCGCAAACAACATATGGCTCGGACTTTGAAACACATACCCCAACATACTTGCGATCTCCGCGACGCTTGCTTCACGCGTATCGCGGCCACCCACTAAAACCCTGCCAGACTTCGGCTTTAACAAACCGATGGCATGTTTTACAAAAGTAGTTTTACCAGCGCCATTCGGACCCAGCACTGCGATCACATCACCGCGATTGATTTGAAGATCGATCCCATGCAGGATCTCAACTTCGGATTCATATCCAAACGCGACATTCTCAAACTTGACAAGCGCATCCTGATTTAACTGTGAGCTGGTCACTCCGGGAAGAACCTTTATCTCCACTGGAGGCGGGTCCAACTTCGCGCGCTCGACGATATCTTCCGCGGGCAATTTCACCTCGCGATAATTCACTACTTTTGATAACCCCGATACGTCTCCAAGGTAACGTATCTCACCTTCGCTCATGAACATCACGCGCTCAGGCTTGATGCGCAAAACATCTTCAACGCGATGTTCAACCATCAAAATGGACAGACCTTGATCGGCCAGCAAACGTACCGCATCCAGGGTATCCTGTGCAGAGGCAGGGTCAAGGCTCGCGAGCGGCTCATCCAACAGCACAATGGACGGGCGCATCGCAAGAATCCCCGCCAAGGCCACTTTTTGTTTTTCGCCGCCAGAAAGACTGAACGTTTCGCGGCCGCGCAGATGTGGAATTTTCAAAAAGTTAAGCGCTTCATCCACACGAGCGTATATTTCCTCGCGCGGCATTCCAAGATTCTCAAGACCGAACGCAACCTCGTTCACCACTTTGGTTCCGAGGATCTGGCGCTCAGGGTCTTGAAGTACCGTCCCGATCTTTTGAGAAATTTGAGAAAGCTTCCAATCTTTGACTTCCTCGCCAAAAACCAGAATCTTTCCACTCATTTCCCCTTTATACGAACGCGGAATCAACCCATTAATACAGCGCACGAGCGTGGTCTTACCGCATCCGCTTGCACCTGCAATTAAAAGAACTTCACCGGGGTTGGCGGTGAATGAAAGATTATGGATCGCCGCCCCCTGGCGGTCACGATAGCGAAAGGATAAATTGTCAACAACAAGAGGAAATGAAGTGGATGTCATGGCGGGGGTATTATCCATTCGTCAATGAAGACTGTCAAGTAGGATATTCAAGGCAATTTAAATAAAAGCCGCCCTGAAAATCAGGGCGGCTGTCCTCAAAAAACTTTATTATTTCAAAACAACATATAACGCGTGAAGCACACCAGGAACGTCGAACATCATCGTCAAAACGATATTGAGCCAAAAAGTTCCATCAAACTTGCGGTTCTTCATATAAACAGCAAGGGGTGGAACGAGCAGAGCGGCGATCACTTGCAAAACTTTATTGTCCATAATTATTTCTCCTAAAAGTTGGATTGAATTACCAGATGCATTATACACACCTATCAGCCAACAAGCGAAATCAACGCTTCGTAATTCGCGGGGATAATTTTTGGGGATGTAAATGACTCGGTGATGATGGACGGATCCTTTAACCCATGTCCTGTGCAGACCACGACAATTCTCTTTCCGCGCGCATCAAACTTGCCGACAGCTGATTCTGCGATCAAACCAGCAAGTCCTGCCGCTGAAGCAGGTTCCACCCAAACCCCTTCGCTTGCAAGAATTTTCTGCGCTGACAATATTTCCGCATCTGAAACTGCGATGATCCTGCCATTGGATTGTTGGGCAGCTTCAAGTGCCTGCTCCCCGCGCGCGGGTCTGCCAATGCGAATGGCTGTCGCGATCGTCTCAGGGTTGTCAACAGGATGTCCCAACACCAGCGGAGCAGACCCTGCGGCCTGAACACCCAACACTTGCGGCAATCCTTTTTGATACTGCTTGAATCCCGCCCAATAGGACGTGATGTTGCCCGCATTTCCAACTGGCAGACATAACCAGTCAGGCGCATTGTCTAACACATCGCAAATCTCAAAGGCTGCGGTCTTTTGTCCCTCAACTCGATACGGATTGATCGAGTTGACCAATGCGATCGGCGTCTTCTGCGTGATCTCCACAACCAGCGATAGCGCATCATCAAATGAGCCTTGGATCTGGATGACTTCCGCGCCGTAAGCGATTGCGCCTGCCAACTTGCCCGCAGCCACCTTGCCCTCAGGAATCAACACAATCGAGCGCAGCCCCGCACGGGACGCATACGCCGCAGCAGAGGCGGCTGTGTTGCCTGTAGAGGCACATATCACCGTCTGTGCCCCGCGCCCAACAGCTTCGCTAATGGCGGCCGTCATGCCGCGGTCTTTGAACGAGCCTGTGGGATTCAAACCCTCAAATTTGACGAATAATTCACAGCCAAATTCCTTTCCCAAACGCGGCATGGGAATCAGCGGGGTATTCCCTTCGAGCAGGGAAATGTTCTGTGTGTGGGCAGGCAGGTCGAGCAAATGCCCATAGCGATGGATCAAGCCTTGATAGGTCATGTCAACTCCAAGTTAAAGAATGATGCGATTATATAATACCCACAGTCAAAAATTGCGCTTTCCACCTTCTAAAAAAAGCGCAATTTTTTGACTGAGTGCGGTATACCTATCGCGGCCACAAATTGCATAAAAAACACAATTTGTGGCCGCAGGTATTATATAATGTCCACATGATAAAAATCCGAGTCCCTGCCACATCTGCCAATTTAGGCCCAGGCTTTGATTGTCTGGGTCTTGCCTTGAATATTTGGAATGAAGTCACTTTTGAACCAGCCGACAAGCTCACATATCATGTAACAGGTGAAGGTTCAGAGAAGTTAAATAAAGGCACAAGAAATCTACTAACGAAGGCTTTTGCGTTCTTGCACGATACATGTGGAAAAAAAATGTCTGGTTTGAAAATCTGCGCACATAACGAGATCATTATGAGCAGCGGACTTGGTTCAAGCGCGGCGGCGATTGTCGCTGGTCTATTTGGCGCGAATGAAATGCTCGGCAGGCCATTGAATGAAAATGAATTATTAAAACTGGCGAATGAAATGGAAGGCCACCCCGATAATGTCGCACCTGCATTATTTGGCGGACTGGTTTCCTCGGTCCTGGCGGGCGATGAAATTATTTCACGCCGTTACGAGATCCCAGAATTCACCATTGTGATCGTCAAACCAAATGCTGACTGGCCGACACGTGTCGCGCGCGCAGTTTTGCCAAAATCAGTTTCCCGCACAGATGCAGTGTATAACATTGGGCGGGCAACTCTTGTGGTGGATGCACTGCGAAGCGGCGACCTTGAACTTCTGCAAAAAGTAATGGATGACCGTATTCATCAACCTTATCGCTTAAAACATATTGCCGGCGGAATGTCTGCCTACAAAACCGCAAAACGATTCGGCGCAGCGGCTTTATCAGGCGCAGGGCCATCCATTATTGTTTTTGTAGCTCCTGACAAAGCAGAGCAAACAAAAGCAGAGGTCATGTGGGCATTTGAAGAAAGAGGAATCATGACACAAGGTCTCATTACACAGCCAAGCATGATGGGCGTACATCGAGTTTCGTGAATGGCATAAAAAAGGACTTTGTTTTTCACAACAAAGTCCTTTTTTATCTACTTCTTTTTTGTTACACTTTTTTTCTTGTTCTTTGGCTTTGCGGCTGTGCCGACTTTTACTGCAGCAGCTACAGTCGCAGGTTCAAGTTGACCAATAGCCTTCGTTTCTTTATACGCATCGCGCAAATTGACAGGTTTGGTATGGCTGTCACGCACACGAAGGTTGATCATTTCCACAAAGATCGAGAAACCCATTGCGAAGTATACATATCCCTTTGGAATATGCTGATGCAGCCCTTCCACTACCAGCGTAAAGCCGATCATCAGCAGGAAACTGAGCGCCAGCATTTTTACTGTTGGATGCTTCTCGACAAATTCGCCGATCGGTCCTGACGTGAAGACCATAATTCCCGCAGCTACAACAACCGCGATGATCATGATCATCAATTCATCAACCATGCCTACAGCAGTGATAACAGAATCAAGAGAGAAGACTATATCCAGCAGCATGATCTGGATGATAACGCTCATAAAGGTTGCCCCGACCTTTGCGGTCGCATGGCCTTCCTTGCCCTCGAGTTTTTCGTGGATCTCAGTCGTGCTTTTCCAAAGCAGAAAAAGACCGCCGACCAGCAGGATCAGGTCACGGCCTGAAATACCGATATCGAAATAAGGCAGGGTGAAGAGTGCTTCCTCAAGACTGATGACCCAGGATAGTGAAAGCAGCAATAAAATACGAGTAACCACCGCCAGCATAATTCCCGTGCGGCGCGCACGTTGTTGATCAGCCTGCGGCAATTTGCCCGCGAGGATGGAAATAAAGATCACGTTATCCACACCCAATACCAATTCAAGCACGATGAGGGTAAGAAGTGCGATCCATGATTCGGGTTGTGATATCCAGCTAAAGTCCACGTTTACTACTCCTGAAAAAAGAATGTTCAAATTCTAATGGCAATTGCCAAAAATGGGGAAGCAAAACTCGGAAGTCTGTCAGACCTCCGAGTTTTGACCTGTTTGCTTTCTAGCTTTTTATTTGATCTTGAACATCTGTGTAAGCTTCATGGCAAGATTTAGATCGCCTGCCAGCTTCAGCTTACCCTGCATGAAGGCCTGCATGCCATCAATTTCACCAGTGAAAATTTTGACATAATCAGCAGAATCAGCGGTTAGAGTCATCTTGGGTGTGGCGAAAACCCCTTGAGAAACTTCCACTTTCCCGTCTTTGACTGTCGCGTACCAATCACCTGGTTCCGCGCCTGTAAATTTGAACTGGATGGTGGCATCAAGTCCCGCCGCTTTTTCAGGGATAAATGCTCCAGGCATTTTGGACATGAGGTCTGCAATTGTGAGTGCCATTTGTTATTTCTCCTTATTAATTTTATTGTAGATTTTCAAAGATCGCGGCCGCGCCCATTCCGCCGCCGATACACATGGTCACCATGCCATATTTGGATTTACGGCGACCCATTTCGTAGATGAGCTGCGTGGTCAGCTTTGAGCCTGTACAGCCAAGCGGATGTCCGAGGGCGATCGCGCCGCCGTTGACATTGACTTTGCTTTCGTCAATTTCCAAGGTACGCATGATCGCCAATCCCTGTGCCGCGAAGGCTTCATTCAATTCTATCAGGTCAATATCATTGAGGGATAAACCAGCCACCTTCAATGCCTTCGGAATGGCGGCGATCGGACCAATTCCCATTAGCTCGGGCGGAACTCCGCCAACTGCGAATGCGACAAAACGTGCCAACGGTTCAAGTCCCAATTGTCTGGCTTTATCTGAAGACATGACCATTACAACCGATGCGCCATCAGACATTTGTGAGGAGTTTCCAGCTGTGATCACACCACCTTCTTTGAAAGCAGGTTTTAGCTTGGCAAGTGCTTCCACAGTTGTATCTGCCCGCGGACCTTCATCCCGTTTCACTGTGAAGTTTTTCTTGACAAGTTTCTCATCTGCATCGAGTTCGGTCACTTCCACATCAATTGAAACCAATTCAGGATCAAAGAGTCCTGAGGTTACAGCTTTGGCGGCTTTTTGGTGACTCTTGAACGAGAATTCATCCTGGTCTTCACGGCTGATCCCATATTTGACTGAGACATTTTCAGCAGTGAGTCCCATGTTGGTGTAGTAGTGCGGAAGATCCATTGCAAAGTGCGGATTGGGCGAGAATTTATAACCCATCATCGGCACCATGGACATGGATTCAACGCCGCCGCCAATGCCGATCTCAATATCGCCTGACTTGATGGCATGTGCAATATGCGCAATGGATTGCACGCCGGATGAACAATAGCGATTAATCGTTTCGGCGGGAACAGTATCAGGCAAGCCTGCGCGCAGCGCGATCATTCGGGCGACGTTCATGCCCTGCTCCCCTTCAGGGAAGGCACAGCCGAGGACCACGTCTTCAATTTCAGCGGGGTCAAGATTCGGCGTCCGCTTGAGTAATTCTTTTATCGTGGTGGCAGCCATTTCGTCAGGACGAACCGTGGCAAGTCCTCCACGTTTGGCTTTTCCAACGGGCGTTCTAACTGCGGAAACAATAACAGCATCTTTCATATTATCTCTCCTTGTTACAAGCTAGATGGCTAACAAGTTAACTTTCAAACTTGCCAACTTTCCAACCTGACAACATTAGTTCCTCAAAGGTTTCCCTGTCTGCAACAACGACCACATTCTTGCCTGTGTCTTCTCTTCACCGCATAAGGACAGGAACGCTTCACGCTCAAGGTCAAGTATATATTGTTCCGAGACCCATTGCGGCTTGGTCAACTCGCCGCCAGCCATGATATACGCCAGTTTGGTGGCGATATGGGAATCATACTCTGTGATGTACTTGCCTTCCTTGAACGACCATGCGCCGATCTTCATCGCGCCATACATGTCACGTCCAGCAGCGTAGATCAACTCAGGCGCAGGCGGGCGATAACCAGCGGCGGCCATGTGCAAAACCTCACGCTTTGCCTCAGTGAGCAAATGATCGCGATTTAGAATGATACGATCCTGCGGACCGAGGATTCCCATGCTCCGCGCTTCTTCTGCAGACGTGGCCACTTTCGCCTGTCCAATTTGCAGGAAGGCGCGTTGTAAATATGGCAACACTTCCGCATTTTCAGTTCGCATGGCAGGGTTGACGATGCGCCGCATAAATTCTTTTGTACCCGCACCCGCAGGGATAACGCCCGCGCCAAGTTCAACCAGACCGATATATGTTTCAGAGGCCGCAACCACACGGCTGGCGTGCATCGTCACTTCACAGCCGCCGCCGAGCGCAAGACCTGCAGGCGCAACAACCACAGGCTTGGGGAAGTAACGCATACGCATGTTCATGTTCTGCAATTTGCGGATCGCGCCATCGAGCGTGTCCCACATGCCCTGTTGAGCCGCAACCACCACCATGAACAAATTCGCGCCTGCGCTGAAATTGTCCGCTTCGTTGCCGATCACCAAGCCGTCAAAATCTTTTTCAACACGGTCGAGCGCTTCAGATGTGATCTCAAAAATATCATCATCAAGCGCGTTCATCTTGGTATGGAATTCAACCAGCGCGACGCCATCACCAATGTCATATAAAGACGCGCCAGCATTCTCGTGGATTACTTTTTTGGCACGTTTGAAATCACTGAGCAAGACCATTCCCGCAGGGACTTTGATCTCAACATAATTCTTTTTCTGAACGTCGTACACGCCGACTTTGACGCCATCCTTGTATTGATAGAAAGTCTCACAGCCATTCTTCAACATCGCATCCACCCACTCTGCGGCTGGATAGCCTTCGGCATTCATGCGTTCGACTGTTTCTTTCACGCCGAGCATATCCCAAGTCTCGAACGGACCTGCTTCGTGCATGAATCCCCAACGGACTGCATCATCAATTGGTTTGGCTGAATCTGCGATCTCAGGCAATAACGTGGATGCGTATTGGAAACTTTGATAAGTCAACGCTTTGACAAGAGTCGCCGCTTTATCATCCGCACCCAACATGACCTTGAGCCTGTCACCCAATTCTGGGACATCTTTCGCCGCCTTGACAGAGTCAAAGCGCACCTTGGTCGGCGCGACGTGTTCAAGCGTATTCAGGTCAAGTGAATAGAATTCTTTCTTGCCATCCGCACCGCGAGATTCTTTATAGAAACCGACTTTGGTTTTATTCCCCAGCCATTTGCGCTCGATCATCGTCGCAATTAATTGATTGGGTTTCTCAGCCGCCAGATATTTTTGTCCCAGCGTATCATGCGGAATCAAGGGCGCGAGATTGCGTCCAACGTGATCCCACACGTCCAGCCCGACCAGATCTATCAGCCTGAAGGTTGCTGTTTTTGGCCGACCCATCAAAGGTCCAGTAAGAGCGTCGACTTCATCCACGGTGTAGCCATTCTTGATGATGAAATCCAATCCAAATGCGCCCGTGCCAAACGCCATGCGATTTCCTATGAAGTTGGGCGTATCCTTGCACAGCACAACACCTTTGCCCAAACGATATTCGCCAAAGTGACTGATGAACTCAACCACATCCGAAGATGTATCGGCGGTGGGAATGATCTCAAGCAATTTCAAATAGCGCGGCGGATTGAAGAAATGTGTGCCGAGGAAATGCTGCTTGAATCCCTCTGAACGGCCATTCGCAATATCCTTGACGGGAATGCCCGAAGTATTGGTACTGATGATGGTGGTTGGTTTGCGGATTTCATCAATGCGCGTCATCAAATCCACTTTGATCTTGAGGTTTTCAACGATGGCTTCGATGACCCAATCTGCTTCGGCGATCACGCCGAAATCATCTTCAAGATTTCCCAATTTAACCAGTGTCTTCAAATCCGCAGCCATCAGGTTGGCGGGCTTGGCTTTCAAACAGCGGTCCCAACCTTCATTGACGATCTTATTGCGCGCAGCTTTATCACCAGCAGGCGCATCCTTTGGAACGATATCCAACAGCGTGACAGGCACGCCTGCATTGGCAAGGTGCGCCGCCAACGCTGCACCCATTGTGCCAGAACCGATCACGACTGCTTTGTTGATCTGATATTTCATATTTACCTCAACTCTTTTCCGCTATACCCAAGGATATGGCGCGCCACAACCAGACGGTTGATCTGCCCGGTGCCTTCGTAGATATCAGTGATCTTCGCATCGCGGAACCATTTCTCGAACAGGAACTCGCGGCTGTAGCCCAGCGGTCCCATGATCTCAACAGCCTTCTGCGTGATCTTTGTGACGATATCACCCGCCCGCACCTTGCTCATGGACGATTCAAGGGCGTTCGATTTTTTATTATCCGCCATCCAAACCGCCTTGAGCACCAACAGCCACGCAGAGCGCAATTGGATTTCCATATCGATCACATCGCGTTCGATGGATGTCAGCTTATTGCGCGGAAGGCCATAACGGATCTCGACTCCCTGCTCGGTCAATTTTTCTTTGAGCGATTCAAGTGCGGCTCTTGCCACGCCGATACCTGATGCCGCTACCAGAGGGCGAGTCGCATCGAAAGTAGCCATCGCTCCCTTGAAGCCTGTTGTGGTCTTCTCGACAGTGGCATTGCCTAAGATGTTGTCGTAAGGAACACGCACATCAACCAAAGAGATCACAGCAGTATCACTGGCACGGATTCCAAGTTTATGTTCCAGCTTGACGATGCTCACACCCTTCGTGCCAGATTCAACAACGAACGCGCGCATGCCTGCGCGGCCAGCCGTCGGGTCAATGGATGCCCAGACTACGATAAAGCCTTTTCCAAACTGCTCATATTCAGTGAAAGATTTGTCACCACCTGTGACGAAGATCTTCTCACCATTGATGACCCATTCCTGAGCCGCTTCATCCAGCACAGCGCGCGTGCGGATAGCGGATGTGTCTGAGCCAGCGCCCGCTTCGGTCATACACATGGCGGCAAAGGTTGGTTTTTCACCAGCAAAACGCGCAAGGAATTTTGCACGCTGTTCAGGAGAACCAGCCGCCTGTACAGCCGCTGCGCCAAGTCCGCCGCCGGGGGTGATGAGATAAAAACCCACATCGCCCCACGCAAGCATTTCAATTTGAGCCGCGAGGGTTTGATACCCGATCGGCGGGCGCTTCTCAGCACCTTCTTTTGGTTTATCATCTTTCGGCGTCAGGCTTCCGCCGCCAGTGGACTTCATGGCGGTGTGCATGAATTCGATATAGCTAAACGGGATTTCGTGTTCGTTCTCGTCGAAGTGACGCGACTGTGAGCGCATCATTTCCTGCGCCACGGTCTTTAACACAAATTGGATCTGTGCAATTGGTTTGGGTGTTTCAAATTCAATAGTCATCTCAGCATCTCCCTTTAAACGATTGCCAGGCCAGTCAACATGGCAAAGCCGCGCCCATTGCGCATCCACATCTCAACGGGGTGCTCGCGGATGTAGCCATGCCCGCCGAGAATTTGCACACCACGGTCAGTGACCATCATGACCATGTCGGCCGCACCAGTGAAGGCAAGATAAGCTTGTTTGACGGCTTCATCATTGCCTGTGTCAAGCATCCACGCGGCCTCCCAAGTCAGCAGGCGGATGGCTTCGATCTCGGTTGCCATTTCAGCCAGCATGAAAGCGATGGCTTGTTTCTGCGCGATTTTGACACCAAAGGCTTCGCGTTCTTTTGCGTATGTTGTTGCATATTCCAGAGAGGCTTTTGCCACACCGAGAGCGGCTGAGGCGGAAGCAATGCGCATCGATGCCAGAGCCAGCTCAAAGTTATGTCCCGAAGCGCCGCCCAGTCGACTTGAAGCGGACACTTTTACATTATCCAATTTGACTCGATACATCGGAAGCGCGTTCAGGCTCATCAACATTTCACGTTCCTCTGAGACAGATAATCCAGCCGCGCCTTTGGGGACAATGAAGCCTTGCGTCATGCCGTCCAAATTGGCATACACGAGGATGGCTTCTGCATCTTTGGCATAAGGCACAAAGGCTTTCTCTCCGCTGAGCACATAATCACTGCCGTCTGCTTTGGCGATGGTGCGAAGATCGTTCGCATCAAAGTCGAATGCGTACTCGATCAGCGCCGCAGTGTACGGCGACCAATCGCCTTCGATAACTTTAGACAGAAATTCCTGCTTCTGCTCTTCACTGCCTGCCAGCAAAATAGGAGTTGCAAACAGCGACGGTGTCATTACTGCCAATGCACCCGCGAGATCGCCAAACGCCATTTCTTCAACAGCCAGAGCACCTGTTACAGCGGAGCGTTCACCAAAGCCGCCGTATGCTTCTGGAATGGAGGCTTGCAATAAACCGATCTCCCAGCCTTTGCTGACCAATTTCTTCGGCAGTTCACGGCCTTCTTCCGCATCGTGCGCGGCCGGACGAAGATCATTGTTCGCATATTTTCCCACCGCATCCACCAACATTTGTTGCTCTTCATTTGGTTCGAACGAATACATGTTTTGCTCTCCTTTTGCGTTTCTTCTCTTTGACTTACTTCAACATTCCGTGGAATAACAAGTCTGCATATTCATCGGCCACTTTCTCAATAGATTTGCCGCCTTCGGGACGATACCAGGTCAAGGTCCAGTTCATGACCCCCATCAATGCGCGGACTGCCATACCCGCATCGGGACAGTCAAATATCTTGGTGCGGATGCCCTCATTAACAACATCCCGCCATAACCCCTCAAACTTATCTCGTTGAGGAACATGGCGGGCATGGGATTTTTTATCAAGCGAACGATGTTCGAACAGCAATACTGAGGAAAGGTCGGAATTATCAGCCAGCGCAGAAAGGTACGCGCGGATCATAAGCCGCAGTTTTTGGTCGGCTGGCAAATCGTGATTGGCGATCCCCGCGATATGCTCGGTCAGCAGTCCAAGCGCACGCTCAAGCAGCGCCAACAAAATCTCCTGCTTGGATGAAACATGATGATACAGGCTTGCCTTTTGCAAATTCACTGCTTCGGCAATATTAGACATGGATGCGCCATGAAATCCCTTTTGGCGTATCACCTGTGCAGCAGCATCGAGAATGTCTTCTCTAGTCATGGGCTCTCCCTACCGAACGGTTGGTAGGGAGAGTTTACTACTCGAGTAAATAAAAGTCAAGAAAAAAGCACCTGCCCAAGAATGAGGGAGATGCTTTTGATTTAGAAAAATAAAAGCGACGATTTTAAGGCGACGATTGACTAGGAATGCCTACTGGCACGGTTGCGCTGGCACTGGCAGTGGCAGTATGGATTGTTTGTACTTTTTTCGCAAACGGAGCACATCCTTCCTGGGTGTCAGTACTGGTAAAAGTTCCTGTTACGATCGCCCTATCCGTCACTCCTCCGCCCACGATGTCTGCGGAGGTAACTGTATATTTGGCAGTGCATGTCACAGATTCGCCATTTGCTAATACCAGCTTTGGGCAAGAGATAGGGCTGTCCAATGGGGAATCGCTAATAGATATAGTCATTTCCGATACCGGGACCGCATTTTTTTGAAGATCAGGTTTGGCAGCCAAATAAGTAATCACATAAGTGTAATTTACCACTTCCCCAGCCTGGGTTATTGTTGACAGGCTTGCAGTTTTCTTTAAACTTACTTCTGACCCGCTTTCGATATAGAAATTGCCATTATTACCAACACAGGAAGCCAGGTTAAAGACGATCAGGATCATTAGACATGCAAATATAAAGATACGGAGTACTTTGTTTTGTAACATAATTTCATTCCTCATTTTTACATCCACTTGAATATGATTTATCGAGAATAACGAAATAACCGATTTTTTCCGCAGATTACCAAGATTTACGAAGATTTTTTTCTTGGAAAATTCAAATCTGCATAATCCGCAAAATCTGCAGATTATTTCAGATACTGCCTACTATATCAGAATTTATTCAGGATAATAAATATGCCAAACATTTCAGGACTTGCTCACGGAAGCGGCACGCAGATGAGGTCTGGAAGGAAGAGCGGATCACATATCGGCTGATCAGGAGCAGTGTTAGTGTTGTCATGGGGTATCTCAGGGACAACACAGGTCGCGCCGGAGAAGTCAAATTCGTTGACAATATTCCCATTCAGCGTTGCTTGAATGCTTGCAGGGAAAACAGTCGTCGGCGGGTACAGACAGGACAGAATGGTTGAATTCGCCTCGCTAACCTTACATCCCATCGGCGCTCCTCCTATCGTCAATTTGTGATTGAAATCGGTCGGGACGAATCCATCCACAAGGCGCAGGTTGATCGCGCGGGAAGACAGATCGCAATAAGGCGCATCACCCGTCAAGATCGGGACTTGCGGTTCGGGGTTTGCAGGAGGCGCAGGTTGGACAACTGGTGGAAGTTCCACATTGGATTGAGCGGGAACAGTTACTGAGACGGTCACACTGTCTGTGGCTTCTACAAAATGAAATGTTGTTGTAGTTTTTGTAGAAGTGAAGGAACAAGTCTCTTTTTTACCAAAGCTGGTAAAGGATCCCATTACTTTTGCCTTGTTCGTTACTCCACCAGCTGCGATATCTGTCTCGGTAACTGTATAGGTTGCAGTACATGTAACCGATTCCCCGTTGGCCAGTACGGTCTTCGGACATACGATGGGTCCATCAAGAGGTGAATCGCTAATAGAAATATCCGCTCTGGACAGTGTGACAGAATTGACCAGAGTTGGCTGGTATTTAACTTTATATGTATAAGTGATCACTTCACCTGCTTTCGTCACCGTGGATGGAACGGCGGTTTTATCCAAACTCACCTCAGATCCAGTTTGCTGGTACATAGTATTATTACCATCACAAGACGCCAGACTCGATACGACAAGGACCGTTAGACATGCGAAAATAAAAATTCGGATCATTCTATACTTTTTCATAATTCCTCTCCGTTGTGCCTTTTATAATTGATTCGCCTGCCCAAATCTTGCGCGCCAGCCTTTAATGCAATCGAATTTGCTGAAATAAGTTGGCGTGAACTACGCGAGCATTATATATTAAAAGGTAAAATAAAAGAAAACACTAGTCTCATTTGCATTCTTCGGAGGTTTTATGTTCCCATTACTTGTTGATATCGGAGACCTGCAATTTCGATTTTCAACTTTAATCTTTATGATCCTGGGATTGGCAGTTGGGACAGCGGTTGCAGGCTGGGAATATAAAAGACTTGGATTCAACCATCAAAGACGCAACCAACTCTACTGGACACTAGCTCTGCCGCTCACATTTTTAATAAGCATGTTCAGCGCTTTTCTTCTCAATCTCAGCGGCTGGGATCTTTTTGAGAATTTGGAGAATGCGCTTTCCTTCGGATTCAGCTCCTTTGGCGCAATCCTCGGCGTTTTATTTTTGGGATATGTACAATCAAAGCTACTCAAAGAGCCGACCGCGGGCAAACGGCTGGATTTTATATCCTCGATCCTGCCGCTTAGTTTGGGAATTTACCGCATCGGATGCCTGCTCAATGGCTGCTGCTACGGCGAAGTAACGGATGGCCCTTTGGGAGTATATCTACCCGATGTACACGGCGTTTGGGCATACCGTTACCCAACTCAGATCTTGTTGATGTTTCTTGATTTTTGGCTATTCTATTGGCTTTGGCGGCGCAGGGATAAACAACCTTTTGATGGTAAATTGACTCTCTCTTTTCTGATCATCTTCGGAGCGGGCCGATTCCTGATCGACGGCTTGCGTAATCTGCCCGCCGCGCTGGGACCGTTCAATCTGCTCCAGTTAACCTCCTTTTGTATTATTACCATCGCACTTTATATTGTTTACGAATTCAGAAATGAGAGCAACTTGAAATGGACGCGAACGATCAAAGGACAATAAATGGTAAAAATCCATCAACTGGACACGAAAATTAATTAATTTGCTGTGCTATAATATTTTTATGGCGATACCAATTCCTCAACAACAGCCGACAACTCCACCGCCCCCCACCCCCGAAGAACTCGCGGCAATTCGCGAGGCGGAGCGGAAACAAAAAACGATCACTGCAACAGTCATCGCAGGCATTGTGGTCTTTCTTGCCTTGCTTGGTGCGGCGATTTACTTCCTGCTGCAACCCGCCACCCCCACAGACAAGATCCGCGATATATTCATCATTGTGGTTGCGCTTGAGTCCCTCGTGATAGGTGTGGCGTTGATCGTGCTTGTCGTTCAACTCGCCAGCCTCATCAATCTGCTTCAGAACGAAGTCCGCCCGATCCTGCAAGCCACCAACGAAACGGTCAACACCCTGCGCGGCACAGCGGAATTTTTAGGTGAAAACGTTGTCGAACCTGTTATCAAGTTGAATGGCTATCTGGCAGGCTTGACTCGTATGTTAGAATTAATTGGCGTTAAAAAGAAATAATCACTTCAAAAAGTATAATCATTCAAAAAAGGAGTAATATCATGTCTGACCGAGATGAATTTGGTGCTTTCCTTGTAGGCTTTATCGTCGGTGGGCTCACCGGTGCCGTCGTATCCCTGCTTTTCGCTCCGCAATCCGGCGAAGAGACCCGCGCACTAATTAAAGACAAAAGCATTGAACTGCGCGATAAAGCACAGGTCACCGGCGAAGAAGCTCTCGCACGCGCAGAAGCACTCGCCGCCGATGCCCGTCGTCGCGCTGAAGAACTCACCCATGAAGCCAAAATCCGTGCCGAACAACTTGCCGGTGAAGCCCGCACACGCACAGAGCACCTGACCACCGAGATCCGCGAACGCAGCAAGAGCGCCATCGAAGCCGTCCGCAAAACCAAGAAGGGCGACAGCGGCGAAACACCAGCCGTTTAGTCAAATTGTCCACTGGAAGGGTTTGACGTTCTCGTCAAACCCTTTTTTTATTGATGCGTCTCATCCAGCGCTTTATGCGCGCCTTTTTTCACCTCCTGTATCATCCATTCGCCTTTGCGTATGATCTTGTCGCCGCGGCTGTTTCTTTTGGCAAGTGGAATGACTGGACAAAGGAAGTGATCCCATTTATCAAAGGAACTCGCATCCTTGAGATCGGGCATGGTCCCGGTCATTTGCAGCGCAGCCTGCTGGACCTAAAGCTTGCTCCCGTTGCAATAGACGAATCAGCGCAGATGGGTATTCTTGTAAAACATAAGCTGGGCACAAAGCACAAACTCACCCGCGGATTGGCACAGCAACTTCCTTTTACAGGCGACTGTTTTGACAGCGTAGTCTCCACATTCCCAACCGAATATATCTTCAACGCGCAAACACTCTCCGAGATAGGCAGATGCCTTTCGGACGGAGGCAGGCTCATCGTCATGCCTGCGGCGTGGCCCAAGAGTGGATTCCTCAAATGGCTGTATAAGATCACAGGCGAGAGTCCTGCTGACGGGCAGACATCGCTCAAATCAAGAATATCGCAGCCGTTCCTCAATGCTGGTTTTGAAACAAAAATTGAAATTGTTGAATTACAATCGGTGAAACTAATGATCATCGTTGCACATAAGAAAAGGAAATGACATGCTAAAAAAATTACGGGAACCCGTTAACAGCCTGACCCATTGGGTGGGCGCAGTCCTAGCATTGGCTGGGCTGATCGCCTTATTGATCGTCGGTTGGGGAACTCCCCTAAAAGTTTTCTCACTCATTGTTTATGGCGCGAGTTTGATATTTTTATTTTCCGCCAGCGCCACTTATCATATGGTGCAGGTGAAAGACAAAGCGTTGGAAATCTTCCGCAAGGTGGATCACGCCGCGATCTATTGTTTGATCGCTGGGACATACACGCCCTTCTGCATCAACGCCTTCAGCGGCTTCTGGAAATGGGGCATGTTGAGCATCATCTGGTCGCTTGCGATCATTGGCATATTGATCAAGGTATTCTTCATCCGCTCACCGCGCTGGTTGAACGCCGGCATTTATGTGGCGATGGGTTGGTTGTGCGTCGGCGCCAGCGGACAGTTACTGGCGGCGCTCCCCGCCTGGGTGCTTACCTGGCTCATCATCGGCGGCGTGACCTACACGCTTGGCGCAGTTGTTTACAGCACCAAACTGTTCAACTTTAAACCGGGTGTATTTGGTTTTCATGAGGTCTGGCACATTTTTGTCTTACTCGCCGCCGCTGCCCACTTTGTGGCAGTGATGGGCATTGCTGTATATTAGAAACTATGCTGTCAAAGTGTCATACAGAGTAAACCCTGTGAGACACTTTTCATATTTAAAACTGGGAAGGAAAAACCATGCGCCTGCTTGAGATCGTTATTCCGCTTCTACTCGCAGTTTATTTACTCTGGCCGCACCCGCGTTTACGAACCATTCGTCTCGCGCCCTCAATTGCACTCATCCTCACATTTTTACATTTAGCTGTCGAAGGCTATCGCTGGCAGATGATTCCCCTTTACGCGCTGACTCTCCTGCTTACCATCAGCAGCCTGATAAAAATAAAACTTCAAACCGACTGGTCCAGAGCCGCTTCGTACCTGACCGTTATCCTGCTGGCTGTTTCGACAGCATTGCCTGCCCTGCTGCCTGTTCCTGCCATCACCAAACCGAGCGGATCACTGGAAGTCGGCACAATCATCTTTGAACTGACCGACGAATCGCGCAAGGAAATATATTCAGGCAAAGATGAAGCACGCTCTTTTATGGTGCAGGTCTGGTATCCTGCCAATCCCCTGCCTGAAAGCAAAAAAGCGCCCTGGATGTCACGCTCCGATGTCTACGCGCCTGCCATCTCATCTTTTCTAAACATGCCAACTTTTTTCCTTGACCATCTTGCTTTGGCAAAAACTCCAGCTTACATGGATGCGCCAATTGCCGAAACAAGCACCCGTTTCCCGTGATCTTGTTCTCGCACGGCTGGAACGGATTCAACGCCCAAAATTCCGAGCAAATGATCCTGCTTGCAAGCCGTG
Organism: Candidatus Villigracilis saccharophilus; assembly: GCF_016711665.1. Taxonomy (NCBI): domain Bacteria; kingdom Bacillati; phylum Chloroflexota; class Anaerolineae; order Anaerolineales; family Candidatus Villigracilaceae; genus Candidatus Villigracilis; species Candidatus Villigracilis saccharophilus. Next base: position 78,955 of record NZ_JADJSO010000059.1, on the reverse strand, counting down.
GATACGTTGTCGCCGCGATCAACCACACATACGGGGCAGTTGCGACCGTTTTCCCCGACGGTAGGATCGCCTACAACAACCCGCAAGCTCTCCCCGAAGGCGCTCCAGATGCCGAATACGAGATCGCAGCCCGCAAACTCGTGGATCAATGGTCGCACGATCTTGGCTACACGCTTGACCATCTAAATAAACGAAATAATGAAGTTGGAGACTCGTTCTACTCAAAATTAGACTTTGAGCGCATCGGCGTGTACGGACATTCCACGGGCGGAGGCGCGGCGATCCAATTCTGCGGCACAGACTCGCGCTGTAAAGCCCTGCTCGGCATGGATCCATTCATGCGTCCTGTCTCTGCTAAAGTGATAGAGAACGGCGTTTCACAGCCGTCATTTTTCATGTTCAGCCAGGGCTGGGCAGAACTTGTAGACAGTAAGAACAACCAACTCTTTGACCTGTTCCGACCTAATGTCAGAGACAGCAAAGGCGCGATCAGCATTAATGGCACCAAACATTACGACTTCAGCGACCTGCCGTTGCTATCCCCGATTGCCCCACAGCTCGGGTTGAAAGGCCCGCTGAACGGTCCGCGCGTGACCGAGATCGTGAATGCATATCTGATCGACTTCTTTGAAATGACACTTAACCGAAAACCATCCGAGCTTTTCAAAGGTGATTTTCTAGATTTCACTGAAGTACAGATAAGGTAGGAAATTAAAATGAACAAGCGTAATATTTCCATGGTATTCCTGATCCTTGGCATGGCATTTATCACCATCGGCATCAGCACAGACAATGAAACTTTTTCATTTATCGCAATTGCCTTTGTAGTCATTTCACTGATGGCCAGTATTAACAGGAAGAAGTCCGGTAAAAAATAATTTCCGGTAATATTCTTTAACACAACAAAAAAGCAGCCGACCTTTCAGCCGGCTGCTTTTTATTTAACATTCAGACAATATTACGGGAGTACAGTTATGCGGTTTTGAGGGCCAGGAGCAACGAGCGGGAAGGCGACAAAGTATTTCTCCAAAGCGTCGGTATCCACTGCGCCGCCAAGGCGGTCAGTCCCGTCTTTGAATGCGAAGAAATTGTCACCGCCGTCGGCAAGGAAGCTATTCACTGTCACACGGTATGTGGAGGTATCACTGATCGCAACACCATTAAGCATCATGTTCGAGATCTTGCTTCCAACAGGCGCAGACAGGCTCCAGCTATATGTAAATCCATTGGAGATCTGCAAGATACGATTTTGGCCTGCAGCGGGATTGTTAAACTGCTGTTCCAAGACCGCCTTGATCTGAGTTCCCGTCATGGTAATGGTCGTCAAATTATTACCGAATGGCTGGACCGCGAACGATTCGCCGTAGGTAACCTTCCCATCGCCTTCACCGGCCGTACTGCCCGCAAAATTCAGGTCAGTACGGATTCCGCCCGGATTCATAAAAGCGATCACAGCCCCGCCGTTGGCTGGATCTGCCGTGGCATACAATTGCGCATCTGCGATCACATCACCCAAAGCCGACTCGCCTGCGGCATTATTGGTACGTGTGATCGTGGCAGTAATCACTCCAATAACACGGTTGGCAAGCGGGGCGGCAATTGCATTATATTTAGCGATGAGCGCGGTGATGAAACCATCCTTTGCGACATCACGAGTAACAATATTGTTATTGGCAGACATGCTGACAACTTCACCTGACTTGCGATTGATCGTCAGGTCAACATCGGTCACAACACGTCCAAAGGATGCGGCACTCGTAACGAGCATATTATTGATCGTACAGTTATACGCATTGTGAGTATGTCCGCTGATGACCACATCCACTTCCGGGTCAAAGCGATTGACGATATCTACAATGGCACCGGAAATACCCTCACAGCCATTGTAAGGAGCGGGAGCCACCTGGGCGCCGCCTTCATGGATCAGAACTACAATGGTTTGGACACCTTCTTTCTTAAGCTCAGGGATCAGAGCATTGACGGTATCAGCTTCGTCCAAAAAGGTAAGACCGGCAACACCTGAAGGCGTAACAATACTCGGCGTACCCTCGAGCGTCATGCCAATAAAGGCAACCTTGACACTATTAAATTCACGGATCTTATAGGCAGGGAAGAGAGTCTTGAGATCTTCGTCTTTGTTTTTCTTACTGTCATCATCATCTTCATCATCGCTATCATTAAAAACAACATTGGCAGCCAGATATTTAAACTTTGCTCCCGCAAAATCATCGCCGTCCAAACAACCATCAACAGGATGGCAACCGCCTTTTTGCATGCGTAACAACTCAACAAAACCTTCATCGAATTCGTGATTGCCAACAGCATTAAAATCCAGACCCATCGCATTGAAAGCTTCAATGCTTGGTTCATCATGGAAAAGTGCAGAAAGCAGCGGGCTTGCGCCGATCATATCGCCAGCGGATACCACAACAGTATTCGGATTGAGGGCGCGCAAGGTATTGATGTGAGTGGCAAGATATTCCGCGCCGCCAGCATTGATCGTTCCAATACGCCCGGACGAACCAGCTGGTGGTTCAAGGTTTCCATGAAAGTCATTAACAGCTAAGATTTGAACATCGACAGTCGGAGAAGGCTTGGCTGAAACAGTTGATACGATCAGGGTCGAAAGCAGAACCAGCAAAAGCAATATTGAGAAAACTTTTTTATTCTTCATTGGTGAAAAATCCTTTCCTTTGGCAAGTGAGAATTTGATTGTTAATTTGAAAAAGCATGTTCAAAATATCAGGACATTGGCAACAATGGTTTTATTATTTGTTTTCCATTCCTCCATTCCTATTAAATAAACACTGCCAAAGGGGTAAAAATCCTTCGGCAGTCTGGCGATCTGTATCACAACCACAGATCCATGACTTTGCGACACCACCTCACGATGGATTTGCCCATTTTTTCGTATCAGGTAATGTTGACAAACTATATCATAATTCATTGTTGATTTACAATGAATTTGTATAATACTTAAGTCCCATTGCTTTTTAACTTCGGTATATGCAAAAGTAAGGATCGTGAACTTAAGTTAAACAATATCCGCATGAGTTAATAGAAGTGTAATGGAATAAAAACATTTTTCCCATATACAAAGTGTCAAGAAGAGATAAAATAAAAGCATGGACACACAATCTGGTTATCTGTTAGTCGTGGAAGATATTCCCGACATCTTAAAATTATTGGATGCAACCCTAAAATTCAAAGGCTACCGGGTTCTTACTGCGCGAAACGGTGAAGAGGCACTGGAAGTTATTCAAAAGGAACGCCCGTTACTGGTCATCACCGATATCCTGATGCCCAAGATGGACGGATTCAGCCTTGTTCACAGATTAAGAATACATTCAGAAACACGCGCTATCCCGGTGATATTTTTATCAGCAACCTATGTCGCACCAGAAGATAAGGCATTTGCATTGAATATCGGAGCGACGCGTTTCATCGAAAAGCCGATCGACCTTGAACAGTTCATGCAAACGATCTCAGAACTTCTAAAAAAAGGAATCCCTGCTTCACAAGAGCCGCTTACTGAGCCTGATTTTTATAAAGGTTATCGGAAACGCCTTCAGATCAAACTCGACCAAAAAAATGCACAGATCGCCCGCACTGAACGCCTTCTAGAAACTCTTTCAGAAGAGGAAAAACTATCCTTCCAGGCATCACTTCAAATGGCTATTCAGGAACGCGAAGAGATTCAAAAACTGTTGAACCAGATACACGAGCATTTTGAAAAAAAATAACCTCCCCATGTTCAATTCTGAATTAATCAATGCTGTCGAAAACTTCTCAGCGCTCATGCTTCCACTTTCCGAAAAAGAACTAGACCGTAAATGGACATGGAAAGATCACGATGAAGAAGGAATCCGTTTTGCCTTCTTTGTGACGATTCAAGAACTACGGCAACTGGCTGTTCTGCTGACATCGACCCGCACACCGCTGACACAGGCGCAACATATCCTTGGTCAATACCATAAACAATACCTGGGTTTACAGGCTGTGGTCATTGGGGTTTCAAAAGAAGTTTCAGAACGCATACCAAATGATGGCGAATGGGCTATCCGCCAGGCTTATGCGCACATCCTTGGCGCTGAATTCTCCTTCCGCACGGTTATCCGTTACGCATTAGAACGTCACCGTGTTGCCCAATGGACGCCTGAAAGAATCCCCAAGCCCGAATATCCACGCCTATACGGCATAAACGAAAGTGAGTATGAATTTCTGATGGAGGGTCCGCTTGATGCAATGCTGGCATATCACCACGAACTGCATCCTTCGATCATTCAGGAATTTTCCAATATCACGGATCAGGAACTGGATTTGCCAGCCGCCTTTTGGGAAGAAACCCGCTTCCCCATTCGCCACCGCCTGCATCGTTTTGAAGCGCACATCATTCAGCACACCGTTCAAATCGACAAAACGCTAACCGCGGTCAGCCAAACCCCGAGCGAATCCAAACGGTTGATCCGGTATTTATTTTCTGCGCTGGCTGAAGTAAATGCGAAAATGATCAGCAGCGATAATTATCCGACAAGCAGTTCAGAATTGGCCAAGAATATAAATTTGAGAGTACGGGAAATTCAATCTGCGCTAGAGAATTAAACACTATAACAAAAGGACCGCGAAGTTTAATCGCGGTCCTTTCACTTATTTTGCAAATCTCATTTTGTGCCTAAAGTGCGCTGCACGGAAAATTCGGTCAAAGAATCCTTTATACCCATCCGCATCATACAAAATCATATAATCGGCGGGACCATAGTCAGAAGGCGGCAGCATAATGGCAGGATTGGGATTAATTTCCAAAATAAACAACTCCCCTTTTTCATTCATGCGAATGTCACAGCGTCCGTATCCCACCAACCCCATGGCAAGATACATCCGTTTTGCAATATCATGAAGGCGCGCAACCAATTCCGGGTCAATGACCCGCTTAAAATCAAACGGCACATCATAATTCCATTTTATATCCACATGCCAGAATTCTTCGTTGGGAGGAAATATCAATTCCGCTGGAGGATAGGCCACGGGATCGCTCAAATCATCCACATTGTCAACGACAAGGACATTGAACTCCTTGCCTACTATAAACTCTTCCATGCGAGCCGCGCCAAATTCGGAGCAAATCCTAGCCACCTGAGTCTTAACTTCTTCTAACGTGTCTGCGCGGGAATCCTTTGTCATACCGGTACTGCCGTAGCTCTTCGGATGTTTGATCATGATCGGGTAGCGAAGATTCTTAACTAGCTCTTCCGCCTCCAGAACATTTTTAACTTGATAGCCTCTTGCAAACCCAATCCTATTTGCATCGGCAACAGCCTGCATTTCCTCACGGGTGGGATCAAAACAATTGGAATGCGCACCAGTAAAAGGCAATTCCAATTCTTCCAGTGCCCGAACAACCTCTATGGCATCATAGCCTAATTCATCATCCTGCATATCTTCGAATTCGTAGCCCTCGCAGATGTTTAAAAAAACATCGAAATCTTTTCTGTCTGCCAACGCGCGAATCCTGTCTTTGACAGGCGAAGTCATGGTGATCATTTGCCAATCAAAATCCTTTATATATGGAGCTGGGTTAAAGTCAGCGATCACTTCGTCGGAAAGAATACACACGCGCATTGGAATACTCCTAGTTTAGGATAAAATATAATTTGCATTATGACATAAATCCACGCAAATACAAGATGAGCTATTCTTAATAATTTTTAGATAAAAAAACACAGACGAATGTCTGCGTTTTTTTATCTCGTTTCCGTAACTTTGCGAATACTGCGTGGCCGTTCAGTGTTGTACCCTTTTGCCTGCGTCAGGCGGTAAGCAAACATCTGCGCAGGGAGAATGCATATCAAAGGCGATAGCCATTCAGGCACATCAGTAGGAATTGTCAACGGAAGACTCGCAAGCGCCAAAGCTTTTTTATCGTTCGAGATCACGACAAGTTCGGCAAAGAGCTCTTTGCGTAAACGCTTCAACATCTCATACATGGAATTAAATACTTTGCCTTTGGGGGCAACCCCAAGAACAGGAAACCCGCTTTCCAGCATCGCAATCGGGCCATGCTGGAAATCAGCCGAAGAATAAGGTTCAGCCTTTACATATGCGAGTTCCTTTAATTTTAAAGCCCACTCAAAAGCAGTGGAGTAATTGAAACCGCGCCCCAACACAACAGTCTGGTCCATGTATCGATATCGCTCTGCGGATTGTGAAATTGCCGAGTCATGTTTCAAAACATTCTTCATCCAACCGGAAACGCCACCCAACTCCGCCCAACGTTTTTTGTCTCCGCTTAGCGCGGTTGAAAGCATGGCGATGGACATTAACTCGGTTGTATATGTTTTTGTCGCCGCAACGGCCTTCTCCTTACCAGCCTGAATGTCCAGTAAAAAATCTGCGGCTTTCGTGAGCGGAGATCTGGCATCATTAGTGATCGAAAGCGTCAAACAGTTCTGTTTTCTTCCCTCCTCCAACACACTGACAATATCAGGAGATTGTCCTGATTGTGAAATACCGATCACCAGTGCATTTTTTAGTTTCGGAGGTTGTTTGTAATATGTAAACAGAGAAGGAGTTGCCAGCGCAAGTGGAAGACCGTTCAACGCACCCAACAGGTAATTTGCATATCGTCCTGCATTGTCTGATGTCCCGCGTGCGGCAAGAAATACATACTGAATATCCCGCTTGCGGATCTCAGCAGCAATATTCTCCACATTCTTTTTCTGCGACATAAGCAAGGAATCAATACGATCAGGTTGTTCAATAATTTCAGTGTGTAGTGACATATCATTATTTTACAACGAAAATAAGAGAAACAGGCTTGACATATAAAATAATTTAAGCTATTATAAATTTAGGATAACCTAAATTTATAATTATTAATCCTAAAAAGGACGAAACAGAATGACTGAGTTAATGACTCAATCGATTCAAGATTACCTCAAACATATATATGAGTTGAACGGGCAAGGCGGCGCTGCCAGCACAAATGATATTGCAGCACGGCTTAACATTGCGCCGGCCTCTGTGACTGGCATGCTCCAAAAACTTGCCAGTTCCAAGCCCCCTCTGGTCGTTTACAAAAAACATCAAGGGGTCACACTCACCAACAATGGAGAAAAGGCGGCACTCGAAGTGATCCGCCATCATCGCTTGCTAGAAACTTTTCTCGTCAATACACTTGGTTATTCATGGGATGAAGTCCATTGCGAAGCGGACAAACTCGAACATGTGATCTCTGAGGATTTTGAGGCACGCATGGCTGCGGCATTGGGGCACCCAACCCGTGATCCACATGGTGAATTAATTCCCACAGCAGATCTGGTTATGCCTGCCGACAAATCATGCCCGCTCGCTTCATTGCGGACCGACGATATTGCCACCGTTCGACGAGTATCAGACGATGACCCGGCCTTGCTCCGACACCTACACAAGATCGGCGTTGTGCCTGAAGTGAAAATTACGGTAACGAATTATTCCGAATTCGATGGAAATCTCACAATTAAAGTTGAAGGCCAAAAGTCAAACTTGGTCCTTGGTATAGCTGTCACAAGTCAGGTATTTGTAGACAAATAATTTAGAGGTAAAACATGAACGAGAACATATTTCGAATATTTGCAGTAGTAATATTTCTATCCAGCATATCCATCTCCTCTTATTTCCGCCTTAATGCAGACAGGCTCACTGGTGAAAAAGTTCCGTGGAAAGACGAGGGTATCGCGATGATACTTCTCCTTCGCACCGGCGGTTCGATTTTGTGGCTAAGTATTATCGGGTACTTAATTTACCCGCCTGCATTGGCATGGTCAAAAGTTGACTTCCCCACTTTGGTGCGTTGGATCGGAGTCGGAACGGGCTTCATTTGCGTACTCCTCATCTATTGGTTATTCAGCAGCATTGGTACAAACATCAGTCCAACAGTTAGTACTCGCAAAGAGCATAAATTAGTCACGCGCGGAATCTATCGCTGGGTGCGACATCCGCTTTATTCGGTTGGGACGTTGCTCTTTCTGTCCTTTGCTGTTATTGCGAGTAATTGGTTCATAGCCGCAATGGCGAGTCTGTCATTCATCCTACTCGCCGTCAGACTTCCAAATGAGGAAGCCCATCTCATCGAAAAATTTGGCGATGAATATCGAAAGTATATGAAAACAACCGGGGCGTTCCTGCCCAAATTCTAGGAGCAAAAATGACTTCAATAACCTGGATACTTATCACAGTTTCACTCCTCATCATCACCTTCCTACCGCGCGTAGGTTTGATCGCGATCTATAAAACTTATCGAGCCGCCCATGAACGCGAACAAGTGGAAGATGCGCTTAAACATTTACTTGACCGCGAACAACAAGGACGACATGCGTCACCCGAGTCACTGGCAGGCACGTTGGATGTTCAAAGAAACCAGGTGATGCATTTGATCGAAACAATGGAAACACAAGGCTTGCTCGAATCACGCGACGCGATATTAAACCTTACCACCGAGGGTGAACGCTGGGCCATGCATGTTGTGCGCGCGCATCGTTTGTGGGAACGCTACCTTACCGATGAAGCGCGCATGCCGTTGGAAAAAGTCCATGGCGAATCCGAGCGGCGCGAACACTCGCTCACGGAAGCTCAACTCAACGACCTGGACGCGGCTCTGGGTCATCCGATGCGTGATCCACACGGCGATCCCATCCCAACCCGTGAGGGGACTCTGCTCAAGGCGGAGGGAATGCCGTTGACGTCGTGGCAGTCTGAAGGTCCAGCACGGATCGTGCACCTTGAGGATGAACCTGCCTTAGCGTTTGAACAGATCCTGGCGGCGGGACTCCGTTTGGGTCAAACCATCCGAATCCTAGATCGAAACTCACAGCGAATTTTATTGACAGACGGCGAGACCGAATACCGACTTGCGCCCGCAGTGGCGGCAAATGTGAGTGTGTCTGCGCTGCCTGAAAGTGAAATTGCAAAAGCAAGCGCCATCCCGCTGGTGGAGTTGCAGCATGACCAACGCGGAGAAATCGTGATCCTGGATGACGCGGTGCAGGGTTTTACTCGCAGACGATTTTTGGACCTGGGACTCACGCCTGGAACCACGATCTACCCTGAACTGCAAAACTTTTTTGGCGACCCGCGCGCCTATCGCGTGCGCGGAACATTGATCGCGTTGCGAAAAGATCAGGCGGCACAGATTTGGGTGAAGCCCGTATAAATTTTACGTCATTGCGAGCGCACCTTGCGAAGCAATCTACTTTTAACACGAGATTGCTTCGGGCGAAGAACAGGAGCGACCTCGCAATGACAGATAAGAGGAAAAATGACAAACACTAAAACCGTACTCCCCACCGAACATTGCGAAACCTGCCCCGCATTCACGCAATTGGAGCAGATGGGAATCAAAGTTGGCGATTTCGACCGTGTGATCGCGCTGGCTGGAAACCCGAACACAGGAAAATCCACTTTATTTAATGCGCTGACTGGTTTAAAGCAGCATACAGGCAATTGGCCTGGAAAAACAGTGACTCGCGCAGAAGGTGGATTTGAATTCAACAAGATGCGCTACAAGCTGGTTGACCTGCCTGGAACGTATTCACTGCTTTCAGCTTCGCAAGATGAAGAGGTGGCGCGTGATTTTATACTTTTTGGACAGCCAAGCTGCACCATCGTCGTGACGGACGCGACCTCGTTGGAAAGAAATTTAAATCTTGTTTTACAGGTTATGGAGATCACAGAGAATGTTGTGGTTGCCATCAACTTAATGGATGAAGCAAAAAGAAAAGGGCTCGAGGTTGATCCGCGTTCCTTGAGCCGCGATCTGGGCATCCCAGCGATTGCGATCACCGCCCGAACAGGCGAAGGGATTCATACTTTACTGGGTGCTGTCGCAGATGTGATCGAAGGAAATATAGTGACCAAACCCTTGCGCGTGAGCGGCACACCCGAATTCCAAAAAGCCGTAAACGAACTCGTACCGATGATCGAAGAAATGGCACCTGGCATTCCAAACGCACGCTGGCTTGCGATACGTCTACTGGACGGCGATGCGCGGGTGCAGAAAGCACTTTCCACGGGCGAGTTGGGCGATATTGTCTCACGCCAACAACGCGCGGATGTACAGTTCAGCGGCAAGATGTCAGTTGAAGGAAGGCAGTGAGAAAGTAGGAAAGTAAGTGTCAAAGTAATAATATGTCGAAAGTGTCGCTGTTCAATGACACCTTTGACACTACGACACATCGACACTTTTTATGAGGTATCAAATGAATAATATACAACCAAACGACATATTAGCAAAAGCAGAATCTTTACGAAACAATCTCTCCACAGGGTTTAGAGATGAGATCGTGAAGTCACTTTATACAGAAGCTGAAAATATTGCGAAGCGCGCGGTAAAGAGTACAACGGATAAAAAATATGATTTCGATCAAAAGATAGACCGCCTCGTCACATCACCATATACGGGTTTACCCATTATGCTGCTACTGCTAGGCCTGATCATCTGGCTGACAGTTTCAGGCGCGAATGTGGTTTCGGGGTGGATCGCAGTTGTGTTATTTGGCATCGGCGATTATGGACGCGCGCTCTTTAATCAAATCGGAATGCCGTGGTGGATCACAGGCTTCCTTTGGGATGGGGTCTATCTCGGACTGGCATGGGTTGTCAGTGTGATGCTGCCGCCGATGATGATCTTCTTCCCCGCCTTCACATTTTTAGAAGACCTCGGCTACCTGCCGCGCGTGGCATTCAACATGGATTGGATGTTCAAGAAAACAGGCGCACACGGCAAACAATCCCTGACCATGGCAATGGGCTTCGGATGCAACGCGGCAGGCGTGATCGCAACGCGTGTGATCGACTCTCCGCGTGAAAGATTGATCGCCATCCTGACCAATAACTTTGTCCCGTGCAACGGGCGCTTCCCGACTTTAATTATGCTTGCTACTGTTTTCGTGGCAGCGTCCTTCCCCCCAGCCTTGACCTCCCTGATCGCTGCGGCAACAGTTGTCGGCGTGGTGTTGATCGGTGTGATGTTCACATTCATCGCCTCGTGGGTCTTATCCAGAACCGTCTTGAAAGGCGAAGCATCCGCATTCACATTGGAACTGCCTCCCTACCGCAGACCGAATGTCAGCCGCATTTTATACACATCCATTATTGACCGCACCATTTTTGTATTGTGGCGCGCCATGCAAACCGCTGCTCCCGCGGGTGCGCTCATTTGGGTTTTAGCCAACATAACCATTGGCGATTCAAATTTAGCGCGCGCAATCGCAGATTGGTTAAATCCATTTGGATTGTTATTGGGACTTGATGGCGTGATCATCCTTGCATACATCATCGCCATTCCCGCGAATGAAATTGTCGTCCCGACCATGATGATGGTTTACATGGGCGCAGGTATGATGATCAACGGACCCACCAGTAACACCGAAATTTTCGACCTGCTCGTAAACGGCAACGGCTGGACCATGCTGACGGCGGTCAACCTGATGTTGTTCGCGCTACTGCATAATCCTTGCGCCACAACGATCATGACCATTTATAAAGAAACCAAGTCACTGAAATGGGCAACCTTGAGCGTGGTGATGACTCTCGGCACAGCGATCATTGTCACTTTCCTCACTGCAAGCATCGCAAGATTACTGGGCTGGGTATAACAACCAAAGTGACAGTCACCCAAAAGGTGACTGTCACTTTATAATGTCGACATGCAGCACAATCACTCACATATCGGCGACCTCGCCAACCAGACCACCAAACGCCTTGCCCTTTCGCTTGGACTAACAGCTGCGTTCGTGATCGTTGAGATCGCCGCAGGCATCTTAGGCAACAGCCTCGCCCTGCTGACCGATGCGGCGCATAATTTTACCGATGTCATCGCGCTCGGCTTAAGCTGGTATGCCGTAAAACTTGCCACACAGCCCGCCCATTCAGAAAAAACTTTTGGCTATCATCGTGTTGGAATCCTGGTCGCGCTGGTGAATTCGACGACACTGGTTTTGATCGCGCTTGGGATTTTTTACGAAGCCTGGCATCGCTTCCTGGCTCCGCCCGAAGTTGATTCGGCGATCCTGATCGGAGTCGGTGCTTTGGCATTTTTGATCAATGCAGGTACAGCCTGGCTGGTCAAAAGCGGGAGCGAACACGATCTAAACTTACGCAGCACGTTCCTGCATTTGATGGGAGATGTGCTATCCACGCTTGGTGCGGTCATCGCTGGCATCATCATCGCCTTCACGAATTGGAACTGGCTCGATCCGCTGGTGAGCGTTTTGATCGGCGCATTTATTTTATGGAACGCGTGGGGCATTCTGCGTCAGTCCATTCACATTTTATTGGAGAGCACTCCTGAAAGCATAAACATGGACGCAATGGTCACTGACCTGCTCAACGTGGAAGGCGTGCGAGATATTCACGATCTGCACGTGTGGAGCATCAACGAGAACTTGCGCGCTCTCTCCGCCCACATCGTCACAGACGACGTGCTGGTCAGCGCGGGATCGCCGATTCAACACAACCTGAATGAAATCCTCGCACACAAGTACAACATCCGCCATGCGACTTTGCAGTTGGAATGTGATTGTGGCGGACAAAAGTTATTGTATTGCGACATACAGGATGCAATTTCCACACACCAACATTAAGATATGAGTCCCGCCTCCCCCGTTTACTCAAAAATACTCATCGTTCCTGAGTCCGCAATTGACGAAAACAGCCACGTCAACAACGTGATGTATGTGCAATGGATGCAGGACATTGCCGTCGAGCATTATGCATCCATCGGTGGAATCGCAGCACAGGGAGCAGACTCAACCTGGGTGGTGCGCGAACATAGAATCGAATACTTCCTGCCCGCATTTCTTGGCGAGGAAATTGAGATCAAAACCTGGGTGGAAAATATCCGCCGTGTCAGGTCGCTCCGCAAATATGAATTTATCAGAAAAGCGAACGGGAAAGTTTTGGTCAAAGGAGAAACAGACTGGGTCTTTGTGGATGTAAAAACTGGCCGTCCGCTGGCTATCCCCGCGGAAGTGTCAAACGTGTTTAGATTGGAGTAAAAAAATGGAAGACGTTGGTCTTCCATTTTTTTGGATTTACTTAAGCGGCTTGACAAGAAAATCTGCAAGTATTTTTGTGTATTCCGATGCTCGATTTAAATACGGAAAATGACCAACTCCTGAAAAGATCTGCACTTCGGCGGTTGGATAAACCGCCTTCAATTGTTCACGCAAAGCCAACTCAACCAGCGGGTCATTATCTGCCTCAACGATCAGTACGGGGATTCCGAGCGTATTCAAATCTGGCGCTTCAAATTTCTCAACTACACAGTGAAAACGTCCCACCACCTGCGCCTTGCTCATTCTTCCATAACTGATCTCGTTTAGAAAAGCCAAAGTCAGTTCATCGTTACCCGAAGCTGGATATACACTGCTTGCAAAACTGCCGCGCAGCACATCGATCACCAACCATTCGGGCAGGAATGGCAATGCCGTCCCAATTGTCTTATTCTTTTCGGCGATCAGATCATTCGGGGGGAAAGTGTTCGAGAAAACAGCACGCAGGATTCGGTCAGGGTGATGCGCGACCAAATATTGCGCGAAGTATCCGCCAAGGGATGTCCCCACCACATTGAATTTATCCACGCCCTCGGCTTCCAAAATGGACATTACACCTGCGTCCAATTCAGCAAGCGTATTCACTGCTGGATATGTCACTGCAATCACGCGATAATCAGATTGAAGCGCTTCAAGTTGATGCCACCAAATATCATACGCGCCGGTCATGCCATGCAGAAAGAGGATCGTTTCTTCTCCCTCACCCATTGCAAGATATTCCCACTCCACGCCATTTACTTCCAACAAACTCGGCGGATAGTTAATGCGAAACGCAGATAATGAAACCGATTCAGACTCTTCTGCCTTTGCATATACCTCGTTAAAAGGCACGCGCGGAATAGGATACAAATACAATCCTGCAACAATTAAAACCAGTAAGAACAGAATGACCCATTTCATTTTTGAACGCATATTTTCCTCGTCCGTTTATTCGTCCGCATCAGTCCATGCGGTCAACTTGTTGAGAGAAGCTATCTCGTCTTCACCCAACTTCACCTTCAACGAACCCAGGTTTTCTTCCAATTGCTCAATAGAGGTTGCCCCAATAATGGGGCTGGTAATGATGGGATCAGCCAGCATCCACGCAAGCGCAATTTGCGAAATGGTTGCCTCATGGCGTAATGCGATCACTTCCATTTCATCGATTAATGCAAAATTCTTATCAGTCATTTCACGTTTGCGGCCTTCCGCGCGTTTGCTTTCAGGTAATGGCGCGTTCTTTCTATACTTGCCCGTCAGGAATCCACCCGCCAGCGGACTGTAGGGAATCACTGCGATCCCATAAGACACGCAAACAGCACGCAACTCACGCTCGAATTCATCGCGATGAAGCAGGTTGTAGTGCGGCTGAATCGAATCATAGCGCACAAGATTATTTTTATCCGAAGTCCATAGCGCCTGCATCAACTCCCACGCAGCATAATTAGACGCGCCAGCATAACGGACCTTGCCCTGCTTCAACAGATCATCAAAGGCTCGTAAGGTTTCTTCAACTGGAGTGTCATCATCAGTCCAGTGGGACTGATACAGATCAATATAATCTGTCTGCAAACGGCGCAGGGATGCCTCAACTGCGTTCACGATATGCACACGGCTCAAGCCTTGATCATTCGGGCCTTTTCCCATTTCACCGCGCACTTTTGTAGCCAGAACGATCTGGTCACGCGGAATCTTATTCTGTTTCATCCAATTCCCAATGAAGGTTTCAGAAACACCGCCCGGGTTACCGACCACCCACTTGGAATAAACATCCGCAGTATCAATAAAATTAATGCCAGCATCCAGTGTTGCAGAAAGTATTTTATGTGTATCCGATTCGTTCACAGACCAGCCGAATTGCATAGTACCCATACACAGAGGGGAAACTTTTAAACCTGTCCTGCCAAGCTTTTTATAATCCACAATAACCTCCCAGTATCATTCAGAATTTTCAAAAAAGATCCACCCCTATCATGCAGGCGGATCTTTTTGGTACTATTCAGTAATTATTGAACGCTATATTCTGCGCTGGTGATCAGAACATTGTTGAAGAGTATCTCAACCTTATATGTTCCAACGGGCCAGCCGCCCTCAGGTGGATCAAAATTAAAAAAGATCGTACCTGTGAAAGAATCCTCTTCGATCGTAATATCAACTTCATCGATCAAAAAATTCGGTTCGACATCAGGAACATCCACAGCGTACCATCGGGAAAGAACCACGTTCCCCTTTACGCCATTTGAAAGGTCACTCACCGCATAAATGGTCTCGTTTGACCCAAAGACCGACGAGGGCTGAGCGCCGTCCTCATCTTTGGCAGTGCGGACATTGCTAAGTGTGGGTTCCCCGCCGCCGAAGGCGCATGCCAGGGTTGAAATGAACAAGGCAATAACAGCAAGCAGGATGGATAATTTATTCAGTTTCATGTCTATTTATATCTCCTTATATTTTCCAAATTGAACATCATGTCAAAACCTGATGGATTATAAAGCAATGCCTCGATTATTCAATTTCAATATAAATCCTCTTGTTGATCGCGCCTTTACTTTTATAATCGACAACTTTTATTCTGCCAACTTCAGAAGTGTTCTTCACATGGGTACCGCCATCGGCTTGCAGATCCAGTCCAACGATCTCAACTGTCCGCACCTGCATGATGCCTTCTGGAAGCAGGTTGATCTTCGTGCGGATCAAGTCTGGGATCTGGAATGCTTCGTCCCTGGGAAGGATCTTCACCCGTATATCGCGTCCCTGCTGGACCTCGAGATTGGTCGCTGTTTCGATGGCATTGACCAGCTCTGCGCGCATATTCTCAAATTCAAAGTCCATGCGCCCCTTGAGCGGATCCATATCACCACCAGTGACCTTTGCCCCGTGATCACGGAAAACCGTTCCGCACAGGATGTGCAGAGCTGTATGGGTGCGCATCAACTGGTATCGCCGTGCCCAGTCCAAAGTCCCGTGCGAAGCGGAGTTGACAGCTGGCAGGGGTTCTGTGCCGCCAAGAAAATGCAAAACGTCATCGCCCTGCTTCTTCACCTTTTCCACAGGATACATAACACCTGCGACTTCCAAAGTTCCAAAGTCACAGGGCTGCCCGCCTCCGCCAGGGTAAAAAGCGGACTGGTCAAGCACAACGGCGCGAGTTTCGGCATCTACTGCGGTAATGATCGCTGAAAACTCTTTTAGGTAAGAATCGGTTTGGTAAAGGAGTGTGGTCATAAATCAATTATAGCTGAGTGCCTCGAATATTAGTATTAGATTAGAGAAAGATTACCCGCTTGACTTTGCGAGTCTGAATATTGTATAGTAATCAGCGGCAGAAAACAAAAGGCACCGCCCCCGGGCTGTGTTTTTTGTTTGCCACAAACCCATTTATCAATTTAATTGCAAGGAGATGCAATGATCAAAGTCAGTGGTCTTACCAAGGACTACGGCGCGCGCCGCGCCATTCATAATCTAAATTTCGACGCCCAACAGGGTGAGATCGTGGGCTTCCTCGGCCCCAACGGCGCCGGAAAAACCACCACCTTGCGCATCCTGACGGGATACATGCCACCCACGGATGGTGAAGCCATCGTGGCTGGATACGACGTGGTGGAAGAGTCGCTTGAGGTTCGCAAACGTGTGGGCTATTTGCCCGAGACGGTTCCGCTTTATACGGACATGGTAGTTTTTGATTATTTAAAGTTCATGGGCGACCTGAGAAAGATCCCAAATGTGGACGCCCGAGTTGATGAAGTTTTGGATATGGTCGGCTTGAGCGACCGATCGAATGGATATATTGGCAATCTGTCTAAAGGCATGCGCCAAAGAGTCGGACTGGCGCAAGCGTTAATGCACAGACCAGAAGTTTTGATCCTCGACGAACCAACCATTGGCCTTGACCCAGGTCAGGTAGTGGAAGTCCGTGCGTTGATCCGCGAGATCGGTAAAGATCGGACAGTTTTACTTTCCACACATCTTTTAAACGAAGCGCAAAATATCTGCGACCGTGTGTTGATCATCAACAAGGGCAAGATCGTCGCAGAAGATACAACTGAAAACCTGCAAGCCCGCCTGATCGGAGCCGAACGGGTCATTATCCGCGTGCGGGGCGAATCAGACGAACTCGCCGCCACTGTTAAAAAAGTAAAAGGTGTGCAAGGCGTGGAAACCAAATCCGACGGTACTGTGGAATTTGAATTCGCTTCCGGCAAAGACGTACGCCCTGAGGTGGCCAAACAGGTCATTAGCGCTGGCTATGAACTGCTTGAACTACGTCCGCTTGGAATGAGCCTTGAGGAGATCTTCCTCGAACTCACTGGCGCCGATTCCAAAAAGAAATAAAGAGGAATTCCATGAGAAATATTTGGACGATCGCAAAACGCGAATACGACAATTACTATAACAGTCCCATCGCTTACGTGGTGGCGTTTGCCATCCTGCTTGTACTGGGCATCATCTTTGGACTGAATGTTTTCTTCTTCGCACAAAACTCATTCCAAAACTTTGGCCAGGCTCCGGATATCAGCGGTATTACCGGCGCATTTGTTTTCATGCTGGTGCTTTCCGTACCCGCCTTAACCATGCGCCTGATTTCAGATGAGACCCGCATGGGCACAATGGAATTAATGCTGACCGCACCGGTGCGCGACGCGGAATTGGTCATCGGCAAATGGCTGGGAGCATTTTTATATCTTCTATCACTAATTGCTGTGACGCTGGTCTTTCCCATCATTTTAAATAATCTGGTGTCGCCGGGCATTGACCTGCGCGTAATGTTATCGGCATATCTTGGCGTGATCCTGCTCTCCGCCGCATTCCTGGGTATCGGCGTGGGCATTTCTGCCGTATTCAGCAATCAGATCGCCGCGTTCTTCGTCACACTGATCACCTTCGTGTTTTTATGGTGGCTGGTTGGGTTCCCCGCCAGTGTTGTCCCCGCTGGCGGCGATGTCTTCACCTATTTGGATATGAAATCCCACTTCTATAACACGCTGAATGTCGGTGTCATCCAATTGGGGGATCTGGCCTATTACATTAGTATCACTGCGTTGGGCTTGTTCGTCGGCACCACCGCAATTGAGATTCGGAGATGGCGCTAATGGAAGAGAAAAAGAGAAAACCAATTGCGCAATACGCCTTCATCGGCCTGATTGTCGCAAGTATCGCCTGTCTTTCAACGGGCTTGCTCGGCGTCACAAAAGGACTCGTGGCGCTGCAAATGTTCACGCCGCAAAATCCTGACACGCTCAACCTCGCATTACAGATCAGCGCAGGCGTATTGATCCTTGGATTAGCCGCATACGCATTCATGGCGCCCGACAAAGTACGCCGCTTCTTTACTGGTCGTCAGGCACGATACGGTTCGAATTCATTGATCATGACCGTGGCATTTGTCGGCATCGTCTTTGTGGCAAATTACATTGTTTATCAAAATCCCAAATCATGGGATCTGACCGAAGATAAATCACACACGCTCGCGCCAGAAACTTTGCAGGCGCTCGCAACCCTGCCCGAGAATGTTACAGCAACGGCATTCTTTTCCGCCAGTCTGGATTCAACCAATGCCCAGCAGATCCTGCAGGATTTCAAAGCCAACAGCAGCGGGAAATTCGATTTTCGCTTTGTAGACCCCGATCTTGACCCGGTTTCTGCGCGCACCGCAGGCATCACCGGTGACGGAAAGATCATGCTGACCATGGGAGAGCGTAAAGAGATCGCGGCAAACGTCAGCGAAACAGAATTGACCACCACCTTAATCCGCTTGATCAACCCTGATCCGCGGGTTGTGTATTTTCTTGAAGGTCATGGCGAATCAGGAATTGAAGCGGGAACGGACTTAAGTTTCTCGATCGCATCAAGCACATTACAAAGCAAGAACTACACCGTCAATACCCTTAACCTGCTGGTCACAAATAACATCCCTGAAGACGCGCTTTCGATCATCATCGCGGGACCAAAAAAACCGCTTTCAAAAGATGAAGTAAATTTATTGAAAAATATGTAGATGCCGGCGGTTCTCTTTTCGTCATGGAAAATTCCCTGCTCCTGACTGAGTTTGGCGATTCGCCCGACCCGCTTGCTGATTATCTCGCGAAAGATTGGGGCATCACCCTGCAGAATGACATTATCGTTGACCTGTCCACACAGCAGCCGTTGAATGCAGTTTCTGCAGCATTTAGTTCTGCGCATCCCATCACCCAAAACTTGAGCTCGAAATACTCTGTCATCCTGCCCCAAGCTCGCAGTATTGGCATGGCAGAAACGCCGGTAACGGATGTTCAGCTCATGCCATTGATCCTCACCGCTGATAACTCGTGGGGAGAAACCGTATTGGGCGCTGACAGCTCCGCAGAATTCAATGAAGGCGTTGATTTCCAAGGTCCGCTCAATATGGCAGTAGCTGGTGAAAACACAACCACCAAGGGAAGAGTGGTTGTATTCGGAAATTCGCTCTTCGCCATTGACGAGAATTTTGACGCTTATGGAAATGGAAATATTTTCGTCAATTCAGTGGATTGGGCAGCCGAACAGGAAAACTTGCTTAACATCACACCGCGCACGCCAATCACCCGCTCCTTTGTCGCGCCGTCACCTGTGGCACTGGTGATCATCTTGATATTCTCAATCATCGTGCTGCCAGGCTTGATCGTGTTCGCAGGCATATCCGCGTGGCTCACGCGCCGCAAGAGAGGTTAAAGCATGGCAGCAAAGAAAACAACAGACACACCGAAAAAAAGAACTGTCAGCAAGCCGAAACAGGAAGCGTATAAGCCAAAACCAGTCAAAGCTAAATTCAACGCCGGCACGTGGATCACAGTATTGATTTTCATTGGATTGGTCGCCGCCGCAGTTTACATCAACCGTCAAAAAGAAACCGCCGCGGCAGAAGCAACTCCTGTAAGCGGACCAAGTTATCTATTTTCTGCGAGTGTCGAGGGCAATCCGACCAGTATTGAGGTCGCCCCTGCAGAGGGAGAAGCTGTTAAATTGCTACGGAATGCAGAAAATATCTGGGCACTGGAACTGCCCAGGGAAGCCGAAGCAGATCAAGGTTTGGCTGAAGCGGCGGCAACTCAATTATCGGCTTTGGAGATCCTTTCTGAAGTTGATTCAGACCCGGCTATTTTCGGGCTTGATACACCCTCCCACGTGATTTCTTTGGAGTTCGCAAATGGAAAAAAACATACGCTTGAGGTCGGAGACAGCACCCCCACAAATAGCGGATATTATGTCCGCCTGGATAAAGACAAAATGATGATCGTGGACTTAAGCGGAATAGACTCTCTGGTACAACTCGCAGCGACTCCTCCCTATTTGCCCACTCCCACACTGGAAGTAACCGTAACCCCAACACCATAAAGGGTTTATACAGGAACAATCATCATTTTAATATACCAAGTTGAATTGGACGACGTTTGTCCGAGTAATACAAACACATTGCAAATCATCTAAAAAACGACAGGGTATTGCTTTTGAATGTGAAAACGTGTATCCTGATTTTGTTGGAAAAATCCCTGAAAGTTGGAAGCATAAATGGATGTAGAAAAAATATTGATCGTTGACGACGAAGAAGAATTTCCTGCCATAGCGCGGCTCGTGGAACTGGGCCGCCAAAAGTCATATGTAACATTGGATGATATCCTGCACTTCTTCCCTGAGGCTGAGCAGGATGTTGAGCAGCTTGAAGAAGCCTTTTCCGCTCTCTTGAGTGCTGGGATTCCGTTTCAGGAAGATACCATCACACCTGAACCAACAGAGGACGAACTTGTTGCTGTTGAAGAAAGCGGTGAAGTAGAAGAGCCGGAGATCGACCCTTCGCTTGACGATTATCTTGCCAACATCGACACTGACGATACCATCGGCTTGTACCTCAAAGAAGTCAGCCGCGTACCTCTGTTGACTGCGGTCGAAGAAGTACAACTCGCGCAGCGCATTGAGCGCGGCCGCTCCGCGCGCGAGGAACTAGCCCAGGGAAATGTCACTCCCAAACACAGGCTTGATCTGCGCCACTCGATCGAAGACGGCTGGGGGGCGCGTGAACATCTTATCACCGCCAATTCCCGCCTTGTGATCTCTGTAGCCAAGAAATATATGGGGCGCGGCGTGCCATTCCTCGATTTGATCCAGGAAGGCAATATTGGCTTGATCCGCGCCACGAAAAAATTCGATTATCGCCGTGGGCATAAATTCTCCACCTACGCAACGTGGTGGATCCGCCAGGCCGTTACCCGCGCCATCGCTGACCAGGGACGCACCATCCGCGTGCCCGTTCACATGGGCGATCAGATCAACAAGCTCCTGCGCGTTCAGCATCAACTCACCCAACGGCTGGGACGCGAGCCCAGTGTGGACGAATTGGCGATCGCATTGGATGTACCGCCCAAGAAAATCGAGAACATGATCCAGGTCGCGCGTCGTCCGCTATCACTGGAAACCCCGACAGATGATGAAGAAGATTCTGTGCTCGGCGATTTCATTGAAGACGACGAGGCTCCCCCGCCTGACGAGACCGCCACATACAACTTGTTGAAGGAACACCTCGGCGAAGTGTTGAATGGTCTGCCTCCTCGTGAAGTCCGTATCCTGCAATTGCGCTACGGCCTGCTCGACGGACAAGCCTATACCCTCGAAGAAGTGGGCCGCAAAATGGGTGTCACCCGTGAACGTGTCCGCCAGATCGAAGCGCAGGCATTAAGCAGATTAAGGCATCCCTCGATCCGCAGGAAATTGCGCGATTACCTAGGTGAATAGAAAAAATGAATATCAAAATGGGCGAACCAATCGCCCATTTTGCGTTTAAAATGGACATATGCAAAATAACAAAACATCTTCGCTGTTTGCTTATTTTCTGCCTAGATTTCAAGATATTTTTTTTATTAGCATTCTCTTGGCAGTTGCCTTTTACGGACCTGAACTTTTCAATTTAGACGGTGACCTGGGACGTCATATTACAATCGGCAAATACATTATTACGAATAAAATCATACCTACACATGACCTGTTTTCATATACGATGAAAGGCGAAGAACTTGTGCCACACGAATGGCTGGCGCAGGTTCTTTTTAGCGGCGCTCATTCCAGTATGGGATTAAGCGGGGTCGTACTTCTGACCAGCGTCTTAATAGCCTTGACCTTTACCCTCACATACCGTGAACTTATCACACGTAATGCTTTCCGCCTGATAGCATTGTTTGCAAGTTTATGGGCAGCGATGACCTCCAGTTTACACACACTGGCACGCCCGCATATTTTCACAATGCTATTTTTGGCGATCTGGTCTTATCAACTCGAGCATGTAGTGGAAAAGAAATTTTTCCGAATTTGGATTTTCCCGCTTCTCATGCTAATCTGGGCAAACACGCACGGCGCGTTCATTGCGGGCTTTGTCGTCTTGGGGGCTTATATCACGGAATGGTTATGGGATCTTTTTCATGGACAGGGAGATAAAGAAACTGGGAAATCACTTTTCATCATCAGCGCTACTTCCTTTGCGGTCACTTTTATCAACCCATCAGGCTATAAACTTTGGACAACCAGTGTTGGCTATATTGGCAATACATATCTTGTAGATCATACAATCGAATACATGTCGCCCAATTTTCATCTTGCCGGCACTTGGCCATTCCTGCTGACGTTGGCATTTTTTTTATTTTCACTTGGGCAAGGCGCAAAACTAAAATTAAGAGAGTCCATCCTGATAGCAGGATGGACAATCATGGCACTTTACAGCGCGCGAAACATTCCTCTCTTTGCAATTGTTACTACCCCCATGCTTGGCAGGCTTATCCAAGCTTCAGCAGAAAAATCATCCTTCCTTGCACGACAGGATAGGAATATATCAACGATCGAAAGCCAGCTTCGCGGAATACTCTTTCCAGTGATAAGCGTGCTACTACTTGCATTCGCCTTCGCGCACGGTGTAAAACTGGACACAGGGAAGGTGGGAAATCAATACGACCCGGCAGTTTTCCCAGTAAATGCAGTAAACTGGCTAGAAGAAAATCCTCAAAAGGGCAATGTATTCAATTCCTTTACCTGGGGCGGTTATCTGCTTTACCGTGAATGGCCTGATCAATTGGTGTTTATTGACGGGCAGACTGATTTTTATGGAGAGAAGCTCACAAAGGAATATGAACAGATTATTTCAACTTCAAATGGATGGGATGATATATTTTTTAATAAATATATCATCACATGGGTTATCATCCCATCCAATTCCCAGCTAGGGCAAACCTTGAAGGTCGATTATGACTGGCGTATTCTATATGAAGATAATACAGCCGTCATTTTACGAAGGTAAATTTAATTTCAAATAGCCATGTCCCTATTGCAAAATCAAAAAGCAAAACTTATTTTTATTCTAATTCTCGCCTTTGCCATCCGTCTGGCGGGAATCTCGTCGCGCCCCATTTGGTATGATGAAGCCTTTTCGATCCTGATCTCAGAGCAAGGTCCATCCGCTATTCTCCAAGGCACACTTGCAGCAGATAGTGATTCGTCCGCCGCAGAAGAACATCCACCCGCTTATTACTTCATGGCATGGGCTTGGATGCAAGCATTTGGAAATTCTCTAATCGCAGTTCGAATGCTTTCAGTCATTATTTCACTTGGAATTATTTTTTGTATTTACCTGATAGCAAATCATTTATTCGATCCATCCACAGCGCTTGCAGCCGCGTTCATATCAGCCATTCTGCCATTTCAAATTCACTACGGCCAGGAAATCCGCATGTACGGTTTATTGACCTTCTGGTTGTGTCTCGCGACCCTCGCGTTTCTCAAACGTCAGTGGATTCCATTCAGTATTACCGCCGCCCTTGCACAATACACACACAACCTCGCGGCTTTTTATTTGATTCCCCTCGCCGTGACACCAATTTTTCAAAAGGATTGGAAAACGCTTCGCTGCTTAATTTTGGCTGGATTCGCGGCAATCATCATGTACTCGCCGTGGCTGATTCAACTCCCCGCGCAACTCTCAAAAGTGACGGGCAGTTTTTGGGTCGAAAAACCTGGATTTGAAAAACTTTTTACGCTGTTCCTGATCTACCTGCCAAACTTGCCGCTCCCAAACAACCTGCTCCCACCTGCGTTGTTATTAGCGACTCTCACGATAATACTCGCGGCATACCAAACATATCGCGCAGCAAACAACAAATATGGGGAAGCCTATAACGGTCTTTGGCTTGCCTATCTAGCATACATACCCCCGTTATTGTTATGGCTGGTTTCACAAATATCGCCCATGTATGTAGAACGCGCGTTATTACCATCACATGCGATTTTTTGCGTCTGGCTGGCGTGGGCATTCACAAAGACCGGATTACCCCGTCCAATTCTTTTTATTGCATTCGCCTTGATCTTCCTCTCTTCAAGCATGGGACTGTACCAACACATCACATATAAGAGTTTTCCATACGGCGCATTTGAACAGATCAATGAAAACATCAAAAACAGCGTCCGTCCCGGCGATGTAATCATTCACTCGAATAAACTCACCTACCTGCCGTCATTTTATTTTGACCGCGAATTACCGCAAGGCTATCTCATCGACTCCCAGGGAAGCAGCACCGACACTCTCTCTTCCGCAACAAGTCAGATCTTAAACTTGACCAATTACGAAAACATGGAAACCGCATCAATAAACGCAACCCGAATATGGTTCATCATCTATCAGGAATCCGTGGACGAATTCAAGCAGAACAATAAGACACATCCGCACTTGGAATATTTGAACATCAAGTTTATGCTTAATTCTGTTGAAACACTGGATAATGTCATGATATATAGTTACACTCAAAGAACTCCTTGAAAATTCGATAAGGTTTTTATCAGATTCCCAACTCCTGTCTCCAAATCAACGTCAAGTGAATAAAGCGTTTTAACTTAACAAGAAAATGGAAATATACAAATGAAGTTCATTACACGGCGCAGTCTATTTATGATTACACTTATTACTTTAATTACAACTGTCTTTGTGATAGGTGTTATTTTCACGCATAATACTTTCACAGTTCGCTTTCCAGGCGGCAACGATTCACTGCCGCGGTATGTGGCGGCACGAGCATGGTTATTTGAAGGCTTGAGCCCATACAGTGATGAAGTCACAGCGCGCGCCCAGAAAATGGTATATGGACGTTTGGCAAAGCCTGATGAAGATCGCCAACGCTTTGCTTATCCCTTTTATACTATTTTCTTTTATATACCCCTGGCATTTTTTACATGGGATTGGGCGCAAGCAATCGGAATTGTGACCCTGGAATTTGCCATGATATTAATAGCTGTATTTAGTATGCGCCTCTACAGATGGTCCCCACCGCCGTTAATTTTAGGCGCCACCCTCCTATGGGCGACGATCTGGTACCACGCCGTCCGAACCATTATCGTGGTTCAGTTCGCTGGCATTGCGGCATTATTGATTGTCACAAGTTTATGGGCGATCAAAGAAAAGCGTGAAATATTAGGCGGGATAACCCTGGCATTAGCCTCAGCAAAACCGCAAATGCTCTTTTTATTACTGCCCCTGATAGGTATATGGAGTATATTCGCCAGACGTTGGCGCTTAACTCTCTCGTTGAGCATTACGATGAGTATCCTGCTTGCATCATCATTTTTTTTCTGCCAGGCTGGGTTTCTGCTATGCAAATACAAATTGCAGATTACACCAAATACACTCACATCGGCTCACCATTGAACATCTTAACTACAATTGTATTTCCCAAATTGGGATCAAACGCAGAAGCGGGGCTGATATCCGTTCTTTTGGTCTGGCTGCTGTGGGAGTGGTGGCAGGTGAAATATGATCAAGAAAGCCGACACCTTGATTGGACAATTGCCTTAACCCTTATTATTACCAATCTGGTTGTTACACGCACAGCAACGACCAATTACATTATGATGCTACCCGCTTTGTTCCTTATCTTCAAAACAAGCGTTGATCAGTTTGGACCTAAAGCCAATTTATGGATCGTCATTACCCAACTTGTTCTAGTGATAGGTATATGGGGATTGTTTGCTTTTACAGTTCAAGGACGCGATGAGCAATGGCCTGTTTATTTACCTCTGCCATTTGGGCTATTGACAGCAATGATATTTTTTAGACCAAAGCGGAATGGACAAAACATAATACACCCCATAGGAACACACTGAAGCAAGGGATGCTCCTTCCCATGCCACATAGCCGCAAACGGAGATGATCTTGAAAAATATGACCAGTATAAAAGATTTCCTATGGTTTTCAATTATTTCAATAGGAATCCTAGCATTCAGTTCCATCCCATACTGGGCGGCTCATTCTGCAGAAACGGATGACCTGCTTTTTCGCGGCGCATACTTTGATGAAATGGACTATGCCGTTCACATCTCCATGATGCAGGCAGGCCGAATGGGGGACTGGGCATACGAAATGCGCTTTACAAGCGAAAAACATCAACCCGTATTCTTGCGCATGTTCTACATCATCCTCGGGCACATCAGCAAATGGGTTAATTTAAATGTAGAGACAACCTATCACGCCGCGCGTTGGATATTTGGTTTTATGGCTTTATTTTCCATTTATCAATTGTGTCTTAATGTTTTCCCCAAAAAAATTCTCGCGCGGACAGCCTTCCTGCTTTGCTCAATTGGAGGAGGCGCAGGCTTGGTGCAATTACTCTTCAACAGTAATCTACTAAACGCCAGTTCGCCAATTGATTTCTGGCTGATAGATGCCTATATTTTTTTTAGCATCTCGGTATTCCCTTCCTTCTCCTTTACTCTGGCATTAATGGCAACCGCACTTAATTTGTATTTGAATTATTTGGTCAAAGGAAAATGGAGAATGCTGTTTCTTATCATTATGCTAGCCGTAATCAGTCAGATCATAAATCCGATCGCGTTTGCAGTCTTAGATATTGCGTGCGCAGGCGCAACGGTATTTTTATGGTGGAAAAATAGAGAAGTCCAGAAGCAACAACTCCTTGCATTGGTGATAATGGCTCTGGCTCAAATACCCCTCCTTATCCACAACTTTCTGATCTTGAACCGTGATCCATTTTGGAGTCAATTCACACTTCAAAACCAGACCCTTTCTCCGCCCCTCGTTTATTACGCCTGGGGATTTGCACCCTTCTGGTTATTAGCAATTTATGGAATGATCATGGCAATTCGTGAAAATAATGTCAATATGACAGCCTTGTCCGTATGGGTTATTAGCGGATTCATGTTTGCGTATCTGCCTTTACCCATACAGAGAAGGTTTTTATTAGGAATTACAATTCCGCTTGGGCTTTTGGCGATTTATGCATTAAATCATTTCCTTACAGAGCTTTCGACAAAACTACCAGCCTTATTGAAACGTGAACAACTTATTTATTTCTTCTATATATTAATTTCATCCATTTCATTCATCAGCCTATCTCTTGGGTCAAGCTTGTACATGCTAAGCCGCCCTGTTGACAATTTTTATCCGCGCGACCTTGAGAATGCCCTATTATGGCTGGATCAGAATGCAGAACCCAATGATTTTGTGCTTGGTGAAATTAAAACCGGTCAGATAGTCGCACAACGCACAAGACTCAGAACATATATTGGCCACCCCATGGAGACACTTTTTTTCAATGAGAAGATAAACACCGTCGAGGAATATTACCAAAGCAATACTCCTGAAGGTTGGATCAAAAATACGTCTGTTCAATGGGTCATTTACGGTCAATATGAAAAAGAACTTGCTCCCGATTTCCAGCCTGATTCAAAACTGGAGCTTGTATATCAGAATAGAACTGTGTTAATTTATAAGGTAAATAATTAACTCAATCTGCGAAGTTAAAATCAGAGGAGCGTATGCCGCGGAACAGTATCGAGCCTTGAAGTAGAAAGGCAGATGCTGCAAATATATTAAAAATCGGTCTTGATGTAATACATAAGACTTATTTTTTCAGTCGATAATTTTAAGCAAGCAATACCGCTTCTGCGGATTCATACCCATCATAGATCGGGATGATAGCAGGGATGCCTGTGATTTCAAGCACGCTTTTCACTTCTGGGCTTGGACTCAATAACACAATCTTTCCACCACGTGTAGCAATGGATTTGGCGTTGATCATAAGCAACCGAATGCCAATGGGTGCAAGAAAATTTACTTCCGATAAATCTATTATCACCCGAACAATAAGCCAGTAAATTTGGTTTCAATTTCTCCTGTACCGATAATATCCAACCTGCCATTAAGCTTGATCAAGCCAATGCCGTTCCCATTTTTATTGCATTGCAGTTCCATATTTTTCACCTTTACTTTAAGAGTAGAATTTATTATATGAGGGGTGGTCGAGATTATTATTAACAAAATATTATGGCTTTAGTGGACAAGATTGAAAATTGTCCTACACTAGTATTATCCGCAGTACGTAGTACAATGAAATCAGGTCATCAGTTGGTAAATTGCCTATATGCGGGGGATTTAGATTATCGCTTGTACGCATCCTACTACTAAACCTTCCGTAAATCCAAATTTCGGAAAACAACGCCTTAATGTGAAGAGGCGCGTTTAATTATTTAAGGGGTAGAGGAGCCGGTATCATGAATAAAGCGCTATTCGAAGAAAAATGGGATGTGCTCCGCGGCCAAATCAACGCCAAGTGGAGCTTGATGGTAGAGTACGATCTCGTCAAAGTGGATAAAGCAGAGGTGAAGTTCGATAAATTCGTCACCATGCTGCAGGTCAAGTATGGACATACCCGCCAGAAGGCCAAAGAGGAAATTGGCAAACTCTGGGCGGAATATGAATCCAAACACAAAAGTAATACATAACCAAACAAGGAGTAATACAATTGGATACAACCCCAGTAAAAACCAAAGCAAAACGCCCCTCCAAAGGAGTGGCTAAACATAATCGTCTCGTAAAACAGGAAGCCCGAAGAACCAGCATCCCTGGAACTGAAATAAAGAAAAAGAAAAGAATTGTAAAAGCGTCAAAGTAGGAATTTGAATCAATAATCGGAACGTTATGTTCCGATTATTGATTCAGAAAGCAACAGCGTAGTGCTATCTACAAGCTATCCAGATAAGTTGAATCAAAAACCACCAAGTTTCGCTAAGGGTGTGGAGGAAAGTATGGAGCCGCATCCAAATCCCACATCTTTACATTATCAATATTCACAATTGCTGTGTGATCAGGATCTGCAATCAGATGAAAGGCAACAGCCCGAAGGGATGGTTTAAGCGGCGAGGCAGATATACATTTGTTGGAATAATCCAGAGGGGTGTGATTGAGATACACTGCACATCGACCGTCCTGCACAATAAACAAGATATTGATCCGCTCAGGGGGGAATTGATCATATGTACCTGAAATGGATTTCCAATCGTTATTAAAAACCCAGCGAAATATCCATTTTTTATTTTTAGAGAGTTCCAGTGAAAAGTTTTGATCCGCAGTTGGAGAAAATTGAAACCTCATAAAATCATTGGGCTGAGTCTCCCCAAACTTAACTTCAAAACTCAAAACAAAATTCCTGCGATTCAATGTTGGGTTATAAACCATCGAATCCGATCTTTCTTTTCCTTCAGGAAGTCTCAAGATCAGACCACCATCCTGTATATGTGCATAATATGGCCCTACAGCACTTCCTGCAACATCATAGAACCAACCTCGATTCAACAAAGAAAAATCATCTTGAAAATCCGGCCGACGTCCGACCAATGAAACAAGAATAGGGTCTGAAAAATCAGAAACCCACTCGGGGGATATCGTGGTTTCAGGCGTTTGCTGAAAAGGCACCAAGGACGGTATTTGTGTCGGAAGTGAAATTCTTGGCATTATTTCAGGTATCATATCAACAGGCGTGCTTGCAGGCTGGGAAAGTGGAATAACGTCCGCTGCACAAGCCATAATAAATAGTTCAATACTGGTCAAAAAAAATAAAAGCCTGATTGATTTCATTGATATTTTTTCCTGAAATAATCTTTTCAAATAAAAGTTTATCATGTTGTTCATTTTTTCTGCATCGGATTTCTCAGGTCCAAATTTTAATTTGGACGGCCGCCCCAGACATACACCCGGGTGGAAATAAGCCCTTCAATCAAATGTAACAAACTTACCTTAAATTCGCCGTCTCAATTTTTACACCAGGCTAACAGCATCAATTGCTTTCTTGACAATCCCTATAAGTACGTGTAAAATCACGGACGCTTAACGACAAGCTTACTTTCGCCGAGATAGCTCAGTTGGTAGAGCACACGACTGAAAATCGTGGTGTCCCCAGTCCGATCCTGGGTCTCGGCACTCAGGCTGATGGTTAGCCTAAATTGCGGGCGTAGTACAGTGGTAGTACGTCTCCTTGCCAAGGAGAAGGTCGTGGGTTCGAATCCCATCGCCCGCTCAAAACAAAGAGGGTTGCAGGTTGAAACTAATTCAATCCGCAGTCCTCGTTGTAATATATTCGGCGTCGTGGCCAAGTGGTAAGGCAAGGGTCTGCAAAATCCTCATCGCGGGTTCGAATCTCGCCGACGCCTCAAATTAAAATAAACCTTCTTGTTTATAACAGAGGTTTATTTTTTTATTTAACCCACATACCGATGGAATTAGCATAAATCCCTTTTCAGAAAGATGATCGTGGCAATTCGTAATATCAATGATTCAATCATCCCCCCACCCAAAGCCAAAATAAATTGAAACAAATTGGCAAGCCAATTATTTCAAGAATGCTCTATAATTATCAACGGGCAAAAATTCATCCAATGAAAATCCTATATATTGAAGATAGTCCTGTACAAGTTGAAATAATTCAACGCTCCCTGGATTTCAACGGAGCTGAATTTCAATTGAATATTGCTAAAAGCATACAAGAAGCCCACTCTTTGCTGGTAGCAACTGAATATGATGTAATCTTATGCAACCAAAACCTGCCAGATGGCTCCGGGTTGGATCTGATCAAACTGGTTCGCAAGCAGGAAATAAAAACTGCAGTTGTGCTCATTTCTAATCTAGAAAATACACAAAACGCGGTTGCGGCGCTGACGGCCGGCGCGGCGGATTATCTTGTTAAGCAAGGTGATTACCTCCTTAGATTACCGGTCATCCTGCAAAACGCGCAGGCACATACGCAGCTTGAAAAACAAAACTTGGCCCTGCGCGAAAGCGAAAATCGGTATCGCAATATTTTCGAAAACGCAGCCGAAGGAATTTTTCAATCAACGCTTGAAGGCAAGTTCCTCAATGTTAACCCCACCATGGCAAAAATCTTTGGGTACGATTCACCTGAAGATATGATCAACTCGGTCATGAACATCAATGGGCAGATTCATATCAATACCGAGTCTCGGAGAAGATTTATTGATGAGCTAATGTCAAAAGAGTCGGTTGTAAAATTTGAAGCCCAAAATATTCGCAAAGACGGCATGATGATATGGACTTCCACCAATGCCCGCGCTGTAATGAATGAAAATAACGAATTTTTATACTTTGAAGGCTTTTTAACCGACATCACAGATAGAAAACAAGCAGAATTAAACATCGAAGCAAGCGAGAAAAAATATAAGACTCTTATAGAAAGCTTGCCCGGGGTTGTATTTCTTGACGATTTTCAAGACGACAGAAACAGCCGTTACATGAGTCCCCGCATAAAAGATGTTCTTGGCTACACGGTGGAAGAATGGGTCGGGGGAAATAAATTATGGGAAAACAATCTCCACCCTGAAGACCGCGATCGCATCATCGCTGAGGATAAACGCACCAATAAAACCGGTGAACCGTTTCAGGTGGAATATCGCACAAAAAGAAAAGATGGCAGATATGTTTGGATCAAGGAAGATGCATATCTGATCCTCGACCAGGCTGGAAAGCCCAGCTATTGGCATGGGATAATGCTTGATATTACGGCGCAAAAAGAAGCCCAAGAGACGATAAAAGTCAACGAGGGCAGTTATCGGGGTTTATTCAACAGTGTCACTCAGGCAATTTATATTCAAGACAAAGATGGCCGCTTCCTTAATGTAAATGATGGCGTTGTAAAAATGTATGATTATCCACGGGAATATTTTATTGGAAAAACACCGGATTTCTTGAGCGCGCCGGGCAAAAATGATATCAACAAATTGATACAAATTATCGAACGCGCCTTTATGGGAGAAACGCAGGAATTTGAATTTTGGGGAATCCGAAGAAATGGACAGGTATTTCCAAAAATTGTGAACCTGAACAAAGGCACATACTTTGGTCAGGAAGTGGTCATTGCCGTCGCACAGGACATCACTGAACGCAAATTGGCGGAAGAAGTACTTGAACGACAATTAAAAGAACTGACCGTGCTCCACGCGACATCTGTGGCAGGCACACAAAGCAGCACTGAAGACGAGATCATAGAAAAAGTAACGCAAATTACCGCGAGTATATTTCAAGAGGTTTGCGGCATTCTGCTATTGAACGAGCAAGGGGATCATCTAATTCCGCATTTTTCCTGTATCGGGGCAGTGGCGGAAAACTGGCAAAACAGCTACCCGATCACCAAAGGTGTCACGGGCCGGGCTGTCACATTAGGCAGGACAATTCGCATCGGAAATATCACGGAAGAGCCAGAATATATCAAAGTAATGGATGGAATTAAATCAGAGCTATGCGTTCCATTTTGGGTGAACAACCATATTATCGGCGTATTTGACGTTGAAAGCAAAAAACAAAATGCTTTTGATGAAAAAGATGAGAGACTATTGAATACAATTGCCGCCGGGCTGGGGACTGCCATTGAGAAGCTGAGACTATATAAGGCTGAGCAAGATCAAAGTAGGCGTGAAGCGGCGATCCTTAACCTAATCCGCACAGCAGCCTCGTCCCTGGACCTAAACCAAGTATTACAATCCATACTTGGCCAACTCGTTAAAGTAATCCCTTCAGACCTGGGAACGATTCAGTTGTTGGATGGAAATCAGTTGGTAATTTCAGCCGCAATTGGCTTAGAAGCAATTGGTTTTGCAAAACTCGGTCCAATGTTGCTTGCTGATTTTCCCCTCAACGAGATCGTACTTACACAAAACCAGACCGTAAGAATTGAAGATACATATTTTGATAATCGCTATAAACATTTCGATAGAAATGAAAAAGTACGCTCCTTCCTGGCGATCCCGTTAATTGCGAATGGGACAGCTATTGGCATTATTACCCTCGACAGTTATCAACCAAACCACTTTAGCGAACAGGACGCAGAACTCGCTCTGGCCATTGCCAATCACGCCTCGATCGCCATCGAAAATGCGCGCTTATTCGATGCAGAAAAAAATCGACGCAAACAAGCTGAGATCATGCGGAAAGCAACAGCAGCATTAACCACTTCTCTAGAGCTGGAAAAACTCTTTGAGATCATTTTTGATTCTCTGGCTGAAATGGTGCCATATGACAGTGCATCCATTGAGGTATTGAAGGATGGGTATTACGAAATCGTAGCGGCGCGCCGATTACCAGAGGGGCTGATCGGCAAAAAAAACTTATCGGAATTTGAGAAATGGGGCGGTTATGAAGTGGTAAGCCAGCCCATAATCATTCCAGATGTGCAAGTTGATGCACGCTTTTATAAGACGAGTGGTTCAGAATATATCCGCAGTTGGATGGGCATTCCCTTATTGTCACGTGGAACCTTGATCGGGTTCATAAATTTAGATAGCAAAAAAATCGGCTTGTTTACCCAAGAACACGCCTCCATTGCGCATACATTCGCCAATCAAGCCGCTGTTGCCATGGAAAATGCCAGCTTATTCCAAAAGGAGAACCGCCGCTCTCAAATCATTGAAGCGCTCGCAAATATCGCCAATGAGATTGCCGTCACCCGGGAAGTTATCCCGGCCCTGGATAAGATCGCTGAACGAACTCTTTTACTGTTAAATGCGAGTACGGTCGCATTCTATTTACTCCAGGAGGATGGCGAAACCATAAAGATCGTTTCGGCACAAGGCGCGTATCAGCATGAGATGATATCGCACACCATCAAGATCGGCGCAGGCATCACCGGCAATATCATTTCTTCCGGAAAGCCCGAAATCATAGACGATGTAAGTAAAGACCCGCGCCAAATAACAGTACCGGGCACATCTGAAGATGATGCCAGACACGATACCATGATGTCAGCACCTTTGATCCTACATGGAATTTCCATTGGGGCAATTAACGCATGGCGATTAAAATCCAACGGTTTATTTGACAAGTCGGAGTTGAATTTTCTTGTAAGCATTGCCCACCAGGCCTCCATTTCAATAGAGTCGGTGCGTCTATTCCAAGAAATCACTCGACGGGCTCAGGAAGCCACCGCAATTGCGGAAGTAGGCCGTGATATCTCCGCCACGCTTCAACTTGATATCGTGCTTGAGCGCATCGCTACTTATGCCCGGCAATTACTAAAGGGTCAAACCAGCGCAGTATATCTTTTTGAACCCGAGCGATCCCTTCTGCGCGCGATCTCTGCCATCGGAGATGATGCTGAAGAGATCAAGAATGATCCGCTTGAATTGGGCGTAGGAATCCTGGGTAATATTGCATTACAAAAATTCGGTGAAATCGTAAATGATACTTTCCGCGATCCACGCGCCATTACCATCCAAGGCACTGACGATGACCCCTATGGTCACGTCATGGGAGTGCCAGTTCTCTCGAAGGAAAACCTGACGGGTTTATTGGTAGTTTGGCGAACTGGGCTTGGCGAAGAATTTCAAACTACAGACCTGGATTTCCTGAGCAGCCTTGCGCAACAAGCCGCCATAGCGATTGAGAATGCCCGCTTGTTCGAACTGGAATTACATCGTCGACTGGAAGCGGAAACCGTCATGCGCGCCACCACCACGGTTGCCAATCTACTTGATCTCCCCTCGTTGCATAATGCGATCCTCGACTGGTTGTTTAAAATCACGCCATATGATAGCGCCTCTATTTTAGAAATTGAGGAAGATCACCTTCGTATCACAGCCGCAAAAGGTCTCCCATCTCTGGAAAAAGCATTAAGGCAAAGTTTTCCATCCGATAATATTCTTTGTCAAATCATTAATAAAACAGGCATGCCATTAATCATTGGAGATTGTCAAATCGACCCGCGCTTTGAAAAATGGGGCGACGCCGATTATGTGCGCGGATGGATGGGGATCCCTTTGACCGCGCGTGGCAGAGTGATCGGATACATCACAATAGACAGCCGCACACCAAATGCATTCAGTCAAAACGATGCAATTACCACACAAACATTCGCACATCAGGCGGCTACAGCTTTGGAAAACGCACGGCTGCTTGAAGTAGAGCGGAAGCGCCGTCGGGAAGCAGACAATCTTCGCATTGCCGCGACAGCAATAACATCATCGCTTAATCCGCAGGAAGTTCTTGAAACCATCCTGATCTCGCTGAAACAAGTGGTCCCGTTTGACAAGGGAACCATGATGCTGTTGGAAGATGAAAATATAAAGATCGTGGCGGCGCAAGGCTTTAGCAACAACAAGGCAATGCTGAACAGAGTTTTCCCATCAAGCAACAAGCTTATATCTATCATCAGGGAAACACAAAGGCCGCTCATGCTTGAAGACGCATTGATTGATGAGCGCTATGAAAGATGGGCTGGCGCAGATATGGTCCGCGGCTGGCTTGGAGTACCGCTGACATTACACGGTGAAATTATCGGTATCTTTGCTTTGGGAAGTTTGAAGGTTGCGGCATTCGATCAGAATTCAGCAGACCTTGCCCAAACATTTGCACTGCACGCCACAGCAGCAATTGACAACATACAATTATTCGAAAATCTGCAAAAATCAAACCAGGAACTTGTTCAAGCCTACGATACGACACTAGCTGGATGGGCGAAAGCACTGGAATTAAGGGATAAAGAAACGCATGGGCACACTAACCGTGTCACTGAACTGACCATGGACCTGGCACGCTTCATCGGCATATCCAAAACTGACCTGGTTCATCTGCGCCGCGGCGTGCTATTACACGATATTGGTAAGATGGGTGTGCCGAACGAAATCCTCCATAAAGAGGGTCCTCTGAATGATGAAGAGTGGGTTGAAATGCGCAAACATCCCCAATATGCGTTTGATCTGCTCTACCCCATTACATTTCTACGACCATCTCTCGATATACCTTATTCTCATCATGAATGGTGGGACGGTACCGGCTACCCGCAAAAATTGAAAGGGGAAGAAATTCCTTTACCTGCGCGTATTTTTTCTGTTGTAGACGTTTGGGATGCCCTGCTCTCTGACCGCCCCTACCGGCAGGCTTGGGAAAATACCAGGGTAATAAATTATCTGCGCGAACAAGCCGGTACGCATTTCGATCCCAACATTGTTGATATCTTCCTGAAAATGATGGAAGCCAAAGCCCTGCAAGAAATGCAAAAAACCCAGCCTATAAAAAGAATTGAAAAAGAGTAGAAATAAAAAGAAGGTGTAAAAAAATTACACCTTCTTTTTATGATCAATCCTCACTTCACACGAACAAATTTCCTTTTACCAACCTGTAAAACGCCAGCATGTGGGAATGGCGAATCACCACGCTCTAATACTTCGCCGTCAAGCCGCACACCTTTTTGATCGATCAAAGCTCGGGCTTTGCTTTTACTTTCTGCAAGTTGCACGGACAGGATCACATCCACAACAGTTTGACCTTCCTGTAAATCATATTCAGGCATCTCGTCGGGAATTTCCTTTTGCTGGAATGTTTTGATGAAATTCTCCTGAGCAGACACGGAATCTGTCTCGCCGTAGAAAATCGAAGTGATCTCGCTCGCCATTTTCATCTTCGCATCACGCGGATGGAACACGCCCGAAGCGACATCCTTTTCGATCTGGTCGATCTCCTGCGGGCTCCAGCGTGTGACCAGGCGCATGTATGAACTCATGGCTGAATCAGGCACAGACATTAATTTCCCAAACATATCATTCGCGCCGGTGTTGATCGGCACAATATTTCCCGTAGATTTTGACATTCTCTGCACGCCGTCGGTTCCAGGCAAAATGGCGGTGATAATTCCAACCAAAGGTCTTTGACCCAGCGCTTCCTGCAACTTACGGCCAGCGACAATGATATTGAATAACTGGTCGGTGCCGCCCACCTGGACATCCGTTTCCATGGCAACCGCATCATAGCCTTGCATCAAGGCGTAAAAGGTCTCATGAATATAGATCGGCTCACCTTTATCCAAACGATTGGAAAAATTATCGCGCGCCAAAAATTGCTGGACTGTAAAATTCTGTCCAAGGCGGATCAGATCCACCAATGTGAGCTTCGACAACCACTCTCCGTTGTAACGAGTCTTGGTCTTTTCACGGTCAAGCACACGGAACGCCTGCTCGGTGTAGGTCAATGCATTTTCAGCGACCTTTCTCCTCGGTCAGGATCGGACGCGCTTTATTCTTATCGGAGGGGTCGCCCACCAGGGCGGTGTAACTCCCGATCAGAAAAGTCACCTCGTGCCCAAGATCCTGAAATTGGCGAAGTTTACGCATGGTAATGGTGTGACCAAGGTGCAAGTCGGTGGAAGTGGGATCATATCCGCAATACACGCGCAGGGGTCTGTTCTCTTTTTCAGCGAGCAGCAGGCGCGATCGCAGTTCAGCGGTCATGGCTTTTTTGAGGTCTTCATCCCCATACTCAGTCCCTTGCATTAAGATTTCAACTTGTTCTTCGATGTTCATAATATCTCCACTTCAAATTGACAAACAAAAACGCGCCCGCGATAGTGAGGGCGCGTTCATAGCACACCATCGCAAAGGTCTATGGACAGGTGCAATAATAGTATTTTTTGGAAAAGCTTGTATTGAACATGCGCGTATTATACAACAAGAATTTCACTGCGACAAATTGAACGAAAAGCTCCACGGGCCTTTTATGGCAAAGAATTCATCGCTATAAACCAATTGTTCAGCC
Source organism: Candidatus Villigracilis saccharophilus (assembly GCF_016711665.1). Lineage (NCBI taxonomy): Bacteria > Bacillati > Chloroflexota > Anaerolineae > Anaerolineales > Candidatus Villigracilaceae > Candidatus Villigracilis > Candidatus Villigracilis saccharophilus. The sequence continues at coordinate 41,029 of NZ_JADJSO010000059.1, read as the reverse complement.
TGCTCCTGCGTCATATCCGCGGGAATGCTCAGGATCTGCATGGTCAAGACGCCATTCACGTCTACACAGTCCAATGTGATGCCTATGCCGCGTTCAAGCATGGCTTGCTGGATCTTCGGCATGTAAACTGAACAATACTCCCCTTCACGCGGAGTGGCTGAAATGGCGTCGATCACGACAGAGGCATTGGTGAGGTCGGCATCAGGCGGAACGACAAATGTCAGTGTATCGCAGCGCAACCCCAGGCTTCCATTTGCGGGCTCCTGTAATGTCACCAGAGTGGTGCCAAACTCCTGTAAAATCGTCCCGCCATAATTCAAGCTTGCTGTTTGGATACCCCAATCTGAAGTATCTGGCAATGTGAAGCAAACCTCTGCGTTCACATTTTTCCCTTCCACTGAAGCACTCTGCATACGAACTTCAATTCCGCTCGCGGCTTGATTGGGCGCAGCCAACTCGGCCTGTGCGCTGGGGTACGACGGATCAATAAAAGCGGTGGCAGTGGGGAGAAGAACGGGCAAGACAACCACTGGCTGCTGCCCGGAAGGCGCACACGCAAACAGGGAAAGGGTCAAAACTAAAATAAATCTTTTCATGTGACTTTTTACTCCTTTAACTTTATTTGAACAGATCAGCCAACGCTTCACGCGCAGCCTCAAACTTGAATCTGTACCCCGACTCGATCAGCCGTTTGGGTTGAGCAAACCTACCTTCCACGATCAAGACGCTCATTTCCCCTAAAAGGATCCGCAGCAAAAAGGCTGGCATGGGAAACCAATACGGGCGATGAAGCACATTTGCAAGCGTTCGGTTGAATTCCGCGTTAGATGTGGGCGTAGGCGCAATAAGATTATACACGCCGCGCATATTTTCGTTTTCGATCAAGAATCGTACTCCCCCAACCCAGTCGTCGATGTGGATCCACGGCATGGCTTGTTTACCAGAACCAAGCGGTCCGCCGGCAAACAGCTTGATGGGCAGCGCCATCAATGAAAGCAGCCCGCCATCTTTGGCAAGTACAGGCGCAGAACGAAGGATAACCCGACGCACACCCAATTCTTCAACAGACTTTGTTGCGGCTTCCCACTGCACGGTAAGCTGGGCAAGGAAATCATCAGCGGGCAGCGTGGACTCGTCGGCCAGGTCGCCATGTAATCCATAATGGTTAATACCTGAGACTTGGACAAAAATACCCGGACGGCGATCCGCTTCCAGAACCGCTTGAGCAAGCGTCAGGCCTGGCTGGACGCGCGAATCATGAAAATCACGTTTGGTTGAGGCAGTCCACGGCCAGGAGGCAAGCGTCCGTCCAACGAGATTCACGATCACATCCATTTCATTGACAAGCTGCCCCCAACCCTGTGTAGTTTTGGCATCCCATTTTATAAACTGTATACCATCGCTTGAGATGCGTGAATTGCGCGAAAGAATAAAAACCTCATGGCCATCGGCAAGAAGAGAGTTGGTCAGTGCGCGGCCCAGAAACCCTGAACCGCCTGCGATCAATATTTTCATGCAATTTCTCCTATGTCCTGTCTTCCGAAGTGCTATTAAGTGGCATTATAATCATGCGGATTATAGAGTCACTATGCAGGAACCTGTACTGGTACTCAACGCTAATTTTGAGCCTATACATGTATGCTCAACCCGGCGTGCGATCGGCCTGATCCTTGCAGGCAAAGCCGATATGATCCTGAACGGGCGCGGACACATCCGCACAATTTCGCAGTTATTGCCGCGCCCCTCTGTCATTCGGCTGGAAACCCAAGTTCATCGGCCGCGGCCACACGTCAAATTAACGCGCCGCGAAATATTCCGACGTGACAATTATACCTGTCAGTATTGCGGCAGGCGCGATGTTAACTTAACTGTGGATCATGTCATTCCGCGTCATTTGGGCGGACAGCATATTTGGGTCAATCTGGTGGCGGCCTGCTCGGCCTGTAATCACCACAAAGGCGGACGCAAAGTGGAAGAGGCGCACATGCGCCTGATGCATATTCCAAAAGAACCACCGGGGAATGCCACCTACATCTTTGGGAGGCACCTCACAGAGAATGGCGAGTGGCAGCCTTATATTTCAGGCTGGTAATTTGATATAAATATTTTCAGCCGCAGATGACAGAGTTCGTACTCGATCGTCTGCGACTGAATTTTTTATTCCAGTTTTGCTACAATAACTTCATTACGTTTTGTAAAAGCGCAGGGGTTATATAGGCTTCGATCATGGCGGCGATAGCCAGTAAAGGCACGACCAAGCCGATAAATATCTTCATCCAATCCGCGAGCAATTCAAGGATCACCTCGCCCATGGATCTGCCTGTTTGCGGCGTGACAATGGACACCCCCATATACAGCACCACAGCGCAGCCGATCATCAAGGCTGGGATTTCAAAGACACCATGCGGCACAACGCCCGCAAGGAAGATCGGCCAAGCTTGGATCCCAAGCAACTGGAACAAGGCGAACAAACCACCGATGAGCCCAATATTGACCATATACAGCATAACCCCCAGCACGCTAAAGGAAAATAATCCTGCAAAAAATATCAAAGCTACCGCGCGCGTATTATTCATAAACAGGAATGGCGCATTGAGATTTTCCTGAATGCCTGAAAGGTCTGGCATTTCTTTAACACGGTCGGTCAATTTCTGCAGGTTTTCCGGGGACGATCTACTAATCGCCGCAGGAATATTTACCATGATCCAATCGTAGCCCATCCATAAGCTCACGCCCGCGATCAAGGCAACCGCCAACAACGCGGGCGTGATACGCCGCAGGGCAATCATCAAAACGTTCCGATACCATTCACCAAGAGACCGCGCCCCGCCAAAAAAATCGGTCCAAAACGTGCGCCACATCCAACGCAGGTTGAATGAATCTATCTCACGTCCAAGCAAATACTCGCGTTGGAAATGAGCAATGCCCACACGGATCAGCAGCAGCGAAATGATCATCACCCCAGCGATTGCAAGCCAAAGTACCTGATCGTTTCCCCAAAAGAGCATCACAGCCTCTCCTTGCATCAAGATCGCAACCGGGATCACAATGAACGACGCCAGTAAATTCGCGGCCTTTACCGAAGTGGACTGAACTGAAATCACAATGGCCGCGCTGACCATCAAAGTCGCATGGGCCGTGGTCAACAGGATCAATTGCAGCATGGTAATGAAGGGAGGCATGACAAGCTGCTGGCGGGAAATCATAACCAGATAGAAAGCGATGGAAAGATAACTGGCCACCAACGGTGTAACCACACCCACCAACAATTTACCAAAATACAATTGCCAATTATCCAATGGGGCGCTCAGCATGGGCTCGATCGTACCGCGTTCCTTCTCACCCACAAACGCTTCCAACGCCACCACCAATGAAATCGTGATCGGAAAAAAACCAATGATCATGATCGAAAATGGCACAAGTCTTTCGAGGATCAAATTCGCGTTATATTGATTCAAAAAATCCACCGTCTGCTTGGCAAACTCATTCATCAATACGGGAAAACAAAAAACAAGGATGATCATGGGCGTCAACACGCGCCAGTCACGGAATTGGTCTTTTAATTCGCGCCCAGCAACAAGCCAGACAGGTTTTAGTTTATTGAACATTCTCGCGTCCTTTTGCTTCCGCCATCACTTTGAGATATACCTGCTCAAGCGTACGCGGTTCCTCTTGAATTGCCATGACAGGCACAGACATTGCCGATAATGATCTCAAAATAAGCGGATTGGACTCCTGCGGATGCGGCACCCTCACTTTCAAACTGGTCGCTGTTTGAGAGAGCAGTTGCACATCTTCCGGTAATTCAAACCCAGTCGAATTCCACGCTTCAGAAAATTTGATCTCATACTCCGGCGCGCCCAGCACATTACGCTTTAATTCTTCCAATGTCCCCTGTAATAAAATCCGCCCGCGATAAATAATGGCGATCTGATCTGCAAGAATCTCAACTTCTGTAAGATTGTGGGAACAGATCACTATGGTACGCTTCGACGACTTCAAACGCGCAATCTCATCCCGCACCAATCGCGCGGACTCTGGGTCCATTGCTGAAGTAGGTTCATCCAGCAGCAATACGCCAGGATCATGCATCATGGCGCGTGCCAGCGCGAGTTTCTGGCGCATCCCTTTGGAGTATTCGCCGATGCGGCGGTGTGATGCCTCAGTCAACCCAAAATATTGAAGCAAATGATCGGTTCGTGATTTACGCGACTGCGGCGACAAACTATATACCTGCCCAAAAAAATCCAGGTATTCAACTGCTGTCATACGCATATACAAACCATGCTGTTCAGTCAGCACACCCACCGAAGCGCGGACATCGTGCCCGTTCCTGACCACGTCAAAGCCAGCCACCCGCGCCCACCCACGCGAGGGTTGCAGCAGCGCGGTCAACATACGGACCGTGGTGGTCTTCCCAGCGCCATTCTGACCCAATAAAGCCAGTATCTGCCCAGCCTGCACATTAAGATCCACCCCATCTACCGCCAAAAAATCATGAAATTGCTTGCTCAGATCGTGAGTTTCTATCATATAGGTTCCTTACATATCTTGTATCTTTAGTACACGACAAGATATGTAACAAGATACTTACTTTGAGATTGACTGGTTCTATTGTATTCCCCACGGTTCAATTTCTGCCTTCACAGTGACCTTACAATTTCTGCGGAATTCGGTGCCGCAAAAACAAACCAACTCCCGCGCAAACAAGGGTGAGTGCAAAAAATACTTGATTGATATTGACTCCATTGATGAAAGCGACATCAAGGCGCAGGAATTCCAAAAATAAACGGAAAAAGGAATAGAACCCAAGATACGCAAGAAATAAGTCACCCGCCTTGAGCGTGCTCACAAAACGGCGCGCAAACCATAATAGGAAAACCATATTTGCAAAGTTCAACACCACTTCATAAGCAAACAACGGATGATATGTTTCCACGGTTTCAAATCCCACCAAGCGATAGGCGGGCTCAATAAAAATCTTCCAGGGCAAGTTCGCGGGCAGACCGTATAATTCCTGATTGAAATAATTTCCCATGCGGCCAATCGCTTGCGCCAATGCAAGGCCGGGCGCAAGCAGATCAGCCAGTTCCCAAAAATTATATTCATTCGCACGTGCAAAAAAGTATAGAGCAACAATTCCGCCGATCCATGCACCCGGAATGCCAAAACCACCGATCCATAGCGAGAGCATATCAACCGGGTGGGAAAGGTAATACTGGGTTGTCAGACCAAGCTGAACGGAAGAAAGAGGCGGGGTGAGAATATGCCAAAGGCGTGCGCCAATCGTTCCCCATATTATTAAAGGCAGAAAAAGATCTGAAACAATACCAAGATCGTAATTATATTTTTTCCCTGGCACTGCCCGCCAAGACAAGTGTGCTTCACGCGCCGCAAGCAATAACCCCGCGGCAACACCGAATATGATCAATAACCCACCCCAGCGAAAAAGCAGGGGGCCAAGAAAAAATCCTTCCTGGGTCAGGTTCAATGCAAGTACTCTTTATTATCTCTGGCTTTTCGCATCCGTTCATGTCCCTGTACGCGAACATGCAGGATGCGTTGAAAAGCCGTGATATTGCCAAGCACTGCAATCACAGAAACTGCAGCGAACGGTTGATTGAATATAAGCAAGGGAATTAAAACAAAGTATCGTTCAACGCGTGTAAGGATGCCAACTTTAGCAGTGAACCCCAAGCCTTCAGCGCGAGCTTTTACATAAGAGACCAGCACCGAGCCGCCTGTAGCCGCGAATGTGACCATGACGCCGGGGTAGTTTTCCTGTGAGAGAAAATAATAGAGCAGTCCGCCAAATGTGATGAATTCAGCGTAACGATCACTGACCGAATCAACGAAACCGCCAAAGTCAGAGGATTCACCGCGCAAACGAGCCATGGTTCCATCCAAAGCATCAACCAGAACAAACAACAAAAGAACGATCCCGCCTGTTGTCATTTTACCTTGCGAGATAAAGTACGCGCCAGCGGCGGTACCGGTAAGCCCTAACAAAGTTATGGCATTTGGCGTTAATCCAAGACCATTTAAGAAAGTACCTATGGGATCCAATACACCTTTGAAGATGATGCGCAATCGATCAGTAAAAGTTGGTTTTGAATTCATAATGTATTTTCCAAACTTCGGAAGTCAAAATTGACTTCCGAAGTTTGGATTTATCCTTTAGGGTTCTTATCTTCTTCGTCCATCAGATCTTCTTCGCTGACGAGCACGTCGCGCTCCTTGCCGCCGCCTTGAGAGGGTCCGACAACTCCCATCTCTTCCAGCTGATCGAGTAGCCGCGCAGCACGTGGATAACCGATCCGCAAGCGGCGTTGAATCAATGATGCGGATGCACGCTGACTGCTGCGCACAATGGAGATAGCTTGTTCGATCAAACCGTCATCCTGGTTCTCATCAGGTTCCTGCAGGAGTTTTTCCCACGGCGGGGTTTCATCCTGTGTGTCGCTATTCTTCTGCCAGTGTGAGATGATGCGCTCGATTTCCATATCCGTGATCATCACGCCTTGCGCACGCACAGGGTTGCCAACTTCAGGATTCAGGAAGAGCATATCTCCGCGTCCAAGCAGGGATTCTGCGCCGGTGTAATCCAAAATAACGCGGCTATCAATGCCCGAAGCAACTGCAAATGCCAAACGTGCAGGGAAATTGGCTTTGATCAAACCCGTAACCACATCTGTTGAAGGGCGCTGTGTTGCGACTACCAAATGAATGCCCGTGGCACGCGCCATTTGCGCAAGGCGGACCAGGTTGTGTTCGGTCACATCCGGAGCAGACATCATTAGGTCAGCAAGTTCATCGATCAATACCACAATACGAGGTAATGCTTTTCCATCGGCTTTGCGAGTCACTTTACGATTGTATGCTTCAAGATCGCGGGCATGAGCGCTCTCAAGCAAACGATAGCGATGTTCCATTTCAACAACCACCCAACGCAGAACTCCCAAAATACGTTCGATGTTGGTCTCAACTTTTCCGTATAAATGCGGCAAGCCGTTAAAGCGGATCAACTCCACCATTTTCGAATCGATCATCACCATACGCAGGTCTTCGGGCGTATTGTTCATAGCGAGACAGGCCGCAATCGAAGTAATACACACGGACTTTCCAGAACCCGTGGCGCCGGCAATCAGAACGTGCGGCATACGAGCAAGATCAGCGATCAGAGGATGCCCTGAGACATCGCGTCCAATTGCAATCGTTAACGGAGCGCCCACTTTATTAAACGCATCTGATTCGAGCAGCGTCTTTAATCGGACAACGGAGCTGTGCGTATTTGGAACTTCAATACCCACATAAGGTTTGCCGGGCACAGGCGCTTCGATACGCAATCGCTGGGCAGATAATGCCAGCGCTATATCTTTTTCCAATGAAGCGATCTGCGCGACGCGCACTTTCATTTGCAGTGCGTCGTCTTCATCTGAGCCGGGCTTTTTTATAAACCCCGGCTGTACAGCAAATTGAGTCACAGAAGGCCCAACGCGATATCCAATCACAGTAGCGGGAATGCCAAACTCAGCAAGGGTCTTCATAATGAGACCCGCGGTTTGATTGATCGTTCGTTCATCCGCGCGGACAGCTGTTTCTGCCAATAGAATTTGCAGCGGCGGAAGGTCTTCAGCACGGGTAAGCGCCTTGGTGGATTTCTCTTCCTTCTTGTCAACAGATTTTAAAGAGGTGCGAAATTCCGGCGGCAGTGGTTGAGTTTTCTTCTTTGGCGCTGCTGATTTTACAGGTTGTTCGTCCTTCTGTATTTCCGCTGGCGCTGAGATCGGAGATTCCAAAACGATCGGCGACGCTTCGCCCGCTACTTGCAACAACCATTCTTCAAGTTTTGTCCACAGGCCAAAACCTATCATGATCATGAACGCCCAAAGAATTACCAGGACCAGCGTACCCCACACCTGACCGAGAGACTGCCATGCCAAGGTAGCCAGCCCCCAGCCTAAGCGGCCACCGTCCAACCCGGCCTCTGCCCGGATGAGATCATTGCCTTTTAAAATAGCGACCAGCCCCAACGTTAGCAGAGACGCGATTTCAATTGAAATAAGCCGTCCCCAATGAATATCGCCCCCATCGCGCTGTAAAAGGGAAGATCCAAAGTACGCTAACGCGAAGATAACAATGAAACTGCCCCAACCAAACCAAAGTTTGAGCAGGCTGGCGAAAGGGGTCAGCAGCGTACCGTCGGTAATCTTCCAGATCGCAAGCAGGGACATGATCGCAAATGCAACCAAGGCCACACCGATCGCATCACGAAGAAAGCGGCCAAAGTGCAGGTTGAAGCGTGCGAGTCGTTCGAGCCAATCGTTTTGTGGAACTTCAGACATTTGTTTTATTCAAGCCTCATACTTAAACCCATGCGTTGATGCGCAGCATCTAAATGCAGAATACGAACTTGCACAGCCTGTCCCTCTGAAAGAGTCTCTTTCAAGGGCTTGCCATCTGTCTGTGGAATTTCAGAAGCGTGGATCAATCCTTCCACGCCGGCATCGAGGCGGGCAAATGCGCCATAGGAAAGAACACTTGTGATAACCGCTGACTTGATACATCCTTCCGGGAAATCAGCAGCGGCATTTTGCCATGGATTCGATAATAATCGCTTCAGACTTAAAGCAACACGGCATCGTTCCGGCGCAAGTTCAAGCACTTGCACATCGATGGTTTGCCCCATTTTCACTATCTGGGTGGGATGCGAAACACGCCCCCAGGATAATTCAGAAATATGGATGAGACCTTCCACACCGCCAAGGTCAACAAAAACACCAAAATCAGTTATATTTGTAATGACACCTTTAACATGTTGACCTGGCTGCAATGCGTGAAACAATTCGGCACGCTTGCCTGATTCGGATTGTGCGGCACGCTCAGAGAAAACCACACGCCCGTCTTCAGGCACACACTCGATCACCTTCAAACGCAGAGAACGGCCGACATAGGATTCAAGATCATGATCGCGGTCAATATTCTCCGCCTTTCCCGCCAGATCGATAAGATGTGAGAATGGGACAAATCCGTATAGTCCATCGCCCTCAACAAGCAGGCCACCACGATTGTGACCTGTGACAGAGAGGTCTATGATCTGATCACGAAGATACAGATCCTTGACCTGAATCCAGTTTGTAGCTGGTTTCTTTTCTGAAACTGCCGTTTTTGCAATTTCATTCTCCTCGGCCCTGCTGACACCCACCGAATGCACTGGCTCATGAGCCGCAGAACGACTCTCTTCCGCCAGCACCGACGACCACCAGCCCTCGTCAATGGCGGGCATTGGATTTTCCTGATTCCTTTTTTGGCCTGTCATTATGGCCTCCTTCAATACTTGATAAAATTAAGCGCCGGGCTTTCACGATAATCGATTCGGGGAAGTCACGCCTATTAGAAAATTTCCTAATTATTGATCCTTGAGATTTACTTCCATTTCAAGGATCGCCTTTGCAACCGCTTCTACAGCCACACGCTGTTTTCGATATAGATCTGCTTCAGACATGGCTAGGCGCGAAGCCACATCACGAACCTTGCGTCCTTCGATAAATTTCATTTCCAAGATATTGTACAGTATCCATTCGGTGGTGAATTTTCGATCACCACCGGGTTTAACCTGGTCAACAGCCTTGCGCAATAAAGAGCGAAGCGCGTTAGCCGAATTGCCGTCATCTTTTTCAGCAAGGTCGCGCACCACTTGCAGTTTGATCATCGGATTATTGGTAAGTTTTGGTCCGCCCCAATAATGCGTAAGCGCATCTTTAACCCAATTAGCCAGATCTTCTTCTTCAGGAAGTGGCTCAGCGAGCAGGCTTGCGCGGGTGTCGTAGCGGCCGGCCGCACGCATACGCTGGATCAACTCAACCTGAGGCTGAAGGTCAGCCAGCGAGCGGAACACGCGCTGCTGTAATTGACGGTCTTCCAGGGCAAGCGCGGCACGGTCTGCCAGCAGCCACAGCGCATCACGCTGCTCCCGCTCCAGAACTTGTTTCTCGGGCCGTGCCACCCCAAGCAAGCCGAGCAGGGATGGCAATTCATCCTGATCCATATCTGCACGCCTGCGCTGATGTAACGGCAATACCCAGAAATTACCCCATTGAAATTCACGCCTTGGATCGTCAGGCACTTTTTCAAGGACTTCTGTTAATCCTTCCTGGTCAAGCATGGCGCGATTCCCAGCAACGATCAAAGGGGAAAGAGTCTCATCGTCCAGCGCGGCAATAAAAGCAGATGGGGATTGCAAGTGATCACGCACTGCGGCAAGCACAGCTTCAAGAAATTGCTGGAGGTCGCCCTGTGTCAACAAACGCTCTTCAAAATTTTGAAGAACTTTCAACTCACCGCGATCACTGCCAAAGAACAGCCAGCGTTCCCAAAGAGGCGCAGCAAAAGTAATGGCATGTTCAAGCGACAAGATCGTGGCAACCACAATAAATGGCACAAATGCGTTATACGGAGAGCCGAAAAATTCACCGCCGCGACGGACAACGGTCATTAATGCCAATGCGGCAGAGGCGGTCACAGGTCCGCGCATGATCCATTTGACCAAACGGCTCTTGATCACACGGTCAGGCCATGAAACGCCGAAGAACGCAACCGCATACGCCATCACGATCACCAATGCGCCGACAAGCACATTGATCATGGTCGCCACGCTCCAGAATAAATAAGGATGTTCCGCAGCAAGTCCATACCCAAACAAAAGGTATGGATAGGAACCAAGCGCCGGTGCAGTCGCGCCAGCCATCAAATACAACATACGGCGGCGGCCAGAGCGGGTCAACATTAGGCTATACGCACGCGCAAAATTCACCCCTGCCCAAACCATTGCGGCCACATAGAAAAGCGTAAAAACTTCGGTCCAAATCGTTCTCAGGAGATGCGGAGCTGGTTTCCCATCCGGCACGAGCGGACCAAGTAAATATCCAAATGCGAGCAGTGCGAGAAAGAAAACAGAAACAATATACATACCGCGCACCGCGAATCTTCTTCGCCCGCGGGAGGGGCGGCCTGCTGTCACAAGTAAGGCATCAGAAAGGTGCAGGTATGCTGCGGGGAGAAAAACAATACCAAACCATTGCAGCCGCAAAAGCAAGTCAAGCGTTTGCGTTGCAAGTGATTTATCCTGCAAGGCTTCGGCGGTAAAAACGATCACCACGCAAAGTAGAATGATCGCGAATGAACGCGCCACTCTATCGCGCAAGTTGAATGAAAGCGCATATAGGAATAGCGAAAATGCCGTAATGGCAATCCCCGCAGTTAGGATTTGATTTAGTGTCTGGATCCCCGCCAGCAACGTATCCGTCCAACCGTTAATCATACAACCCTTCCAATAAAAGATTCAACACCAAGCAGGCCAACCTGCCTTACATATTATTTTATATTCCTGGAAAAAAATAAAGCCACATCCTGATTGTTATAATAGTGGTCATTATACCCGCAGAATTCATACCCGAACTTTTGCGCCAAACGGACAGCGGGAAGGTTTTTTGACTGCATCTCAAGGATCAACCGACGATGCGATCTGTTCCCCGCCCAATCCTGCGCGGCTGACAATAAGGCGCTACCAACCCCCTTACGGCGGTGCGTGACATTCACTACAAGGTCAGTAACCCAGACAACTGAAGCGGCTCCACGCTCAAGCAGACTAATGTATCCGACAGGTTCCTGACCCACCAACCCCGTATACATCATGGATTTTCTCACCCAATCATCTGCAAGCGCGAACGGATTATGAGGATATTCGATCGTAATCGAACGCGGCAAGCGCACTTCACGAAATGAAGCAATTGCCTGACCAGGCTCACGGCGCAGTTCTAACTGCCAAACCGATTCACTGGCAATAGAATGATCAAAACCCATTAATCGTGAAAGGTCATTTGCAACGGTGGGACGAATGTCAATTTCAATCATAATTTTTCCAAAGTTGGTGATCATTGTAAGGGGATAATCCGTACGGGCACAATACAAACAGGAAGCGACTGTCCCTGATTATCAGTAACCACAAGACGAAGTTGGTAATCGCCGGGTGTTAATGTAGTTGTATCCCAGCGTCCGAGCGAGCCTTCATTCACGGTCGCGCGCCCAGCGGAAATGGTTGCCCAGGTATTACTTCCTTGAGATGCCACCTCGTATTTATAAAAACCAAAATTAGGGATATTTACTGTGCCGATCAATTCAATAGCGCCTTTGATCTCCTCCCCAGGATTCGGGGAAGTGATCTCAATCTGATCGGGTGTACATCCTGTAGAATTTAATGCGACTTTTGGAATCGGGTTTGCGAACTGAGTCATCATCTCCACAGAAAGCGTACCTGTGGGTGTTGAAATCAAATCCAGTGTGGGGGTACCTAAAAAAGTATCCAACGGAAGGCCGGGAATCACAAAAGAGGCAATGAATACCTCCGCACAAAATAGGACAACGATCAAAATCGAAATCGCAGCAGACTGCCCCAAACGACGTGATGAGAACTGACGTTCCAGACTGTAAACAGCAGTTTGAACTTCCTGCCAAGAGCGCCACAACCAGCGGAAGGCAAACATACCAAATATGGCAAGGAGGATATAGATCAGCACCTCGTAGGAGGCGAGAAATTTATAAAGTTCAGTCATGCGCAAACATCAATAGTGATTATTCCAAACCACGCAATACACCACGAATGATCATTTCAACCTTGGGCGTGATGACTTTACCAGCCTCGATCACCTCTTCGTGGGTTGTTACTGTTGAACCATCCAGATTAGCCTTGTTGCTGATCCCAGAAAGACCCAACACACGCATATTACCATGCCGTGCAACGATCACCTCAGGAACTGTAGACATACCCACAGCGTCAGCACCAGCCATGCGCAGAAAACGCAGGTCAGCGGGAGATTCAAAGGATGGCCCGCTCAGGCCGGCGTAAACCCCTTCGCGTAAAGTCAATCCATTATCCATTGCAACTTGACGTGCAAGCTCGCAATAGGCACGATCATACGGCTGGCTCATATCCGGGAAGCGCGTACCGATCTCGTCCAAATTTGGCCCCATGAGCGGATTCAATCCTGACATCCCCATCAAATTTATCTGATCTGTTATAAGCATGACATCGCCGGGTTCAAAATCTGGGTGAACGCCCCCGGCGGCGTTTGTAACAATCATGCTGGAGATGCCCAATCGCTGCATCACACGCACCGGCAAGGTCACCTGTCCCATTGTATAGCCTTCGTAATAATGGATGCGTCCCTGCATCACAAGCACGGGTTTGCCTTCCAAATAACCAATGACAAACCGTCCCGCGTGGCCATGCACCGTAGAAACAGGAAAATTAGGCAGGTCGTTGTACGAGATACGGACTGCATCCTGGACAGAATCAGCTAAACCGTTAAGTCCGGAGCCGAGGATAATCCCGGCAACGGGTTGAATTGATATTTGATCTTTTATCATTTTCACAACGGAATCGATCTCTGAGAGAGTAATAAAATTTTGCATTTACGCTACCTGCTTATAAAGTATTACACTCGACCATGCCCCCATTGGAAAGGTCAAATGCTGTTTGCGATTATATCAGAAATCACAAACAGGCTTTTGAAAGGTAGAAAAATTCTGTTTCTTATGCTATCCTACGTGATGTAATGAAACACCCATCCGAAAAAGATCTAATCACGCTTTCATCCATGATCCTGGGATTCACGGGAATCTGTTTGTTATTGACCCCGTCCCGTTTAAATTCAGTGATCATTGGTCTTCCAAATTGGATACCCGCGTGGCTGGGAATATGTTCATTCCTTACTTCCCTATCGTCGCAGATATTTTTAGCCCTGCATCATCAAAAACGAAGCGGGGTCATTCAAGGCGCTTCGGCGATTTTACTATTTATTTTTGCAGCAGTTTTCTTTAGGGCAGGGTTATTTATCGAAGGTATCATTATATTATTCACGGGGATCACACAGTTGGTTCTGGCATCGCCATTTCATTTTTTATCCGCACGGAAGCATTCGTTTAAGACCGCCTCTACAGCCATCGCCTTCGCGTGCGGGATCGTCCTAGCGCTCTCCGAAGGTCATTATTATCGACTTGATATCACCCTATATAAAACTCCTCTGGTAATCGGGTTCTTAACCACTGCCTTATTTGGGATGATCGCAATCGTCTTTCCAATTCTAAAATACGGCTCGCTGCTGTTTCGCCTACAGATCATTCCGTGGCTGGTCTGGTGTTTCATCTTTTCACCAACCCTATTAATTGCTAATTTAATCGCGCCTGCTTTGCTTATTATGATGATCGTTTTCAGTGACTTACTGCCATGGAAAAGGCTGTACCTGCCTCAGGATGACATGTTCGGACGCCGCATCATCATGACGGCAAGTACACTGGCATTAACTTTACTTATCTTCCTGAGCGCGCTGTTGTATATCATAGACCGTTCAATTGCCCCATTAAATCTATATTTATTGACGGCCCGCGATGCGGCCTTTTGGTTCTTTATAGCATTATCTCTAGTTCTCTATTATGAAGTATCCATGATCATTATGACGATCAACGGATTGATACAGGAATTAGGCGACGCTGAAGATGAAAGGGGAAAATCTACATCTGAAACTAACACAAAGACATGGAACAATCGTCTGGAACGTTATATCAAGCCTTTCATGCTTATCAGCAATGGACTCCGCATTCGACTGACTGCCCAGGCCGACCAGACCAGGGTACTTGGGGAACAGCTAACATGTGAAAAGAAACGCATCACGCAGTTGACCCTGCTGCTGGAATTGAGTCAACAGCTTGAAAGCCAGTTAGACCAGCCTGTTGCGGCGCAACTGGCCATGAATACACTTGAACGCGCACTGGAATGTTCACTTGCGAGTCTCTATATCCACGAACCTGATCAAAAACAATTCATGCTCCTGGCCGCCGCGGGTGAACAGACCAACATGATGCCATCCGGCTACCGCCAAAACATTTCAGATGGGGTGATCGGGCGCGCTGTCCGTCAAAGGAAAACACAGATCGTTAATGACATCAAAGCAGATGCTGATTACATTTCCTTTGATAACGAGCCAAATCTATCGGCAGTTGTCATACCCATAATATTCAATGGTCACGCGAATGGAACGATCGTACTCAACAGCTTAAAGGTGAACGCCTTTGACAGTCTCGACATTGCTCTTGCCGAAGCTGTCGCCGCAGAACTCAGCCGCGCGTGGGAACGCTCCGGTTACCAGGAACGGCTGATGAATCTTGTTCAGGCAGGCAGTCAATTAGCCTCCATGGTGGAACCTGAATCCACAGCCAGAGAAGTAGCCTTCATCACCAGAGAAATTTTGCAGGCTCGGTTTACATTTGTACACATCCAATTAGGGCAGGAAAGAAACTTCGCGCAGAGCGCTTCCGCCGGCAAGGCGCCGCACTTATTGGAATCTCTGGGAAAATCCATAAATTCAGACGCGCTAATACAGATCGCATCCCAGGCTGTGCAGCCCTTCCGCGTACGGGATGTTCGGAAATACGCTGCGACCTCACATCTTGTTATTGACCACCCAAGTTTGCGAAGCATGTTGACCATTCCGATCCGCTGGCACCGAATCAATATTGGGGCGATCTTCGCGTTCGGCAAAAAGAATGAAGTTTTTTTTACCGAAAACGATGAAGCCCTCGCCGAACTTCTTTCCATTCAAACCGCGGGTGCATTTGAAAGCACCTGGCTTCAACAGGAATTACGCGCATCCCTGCGGATCACTTCGCTGCTCTACCGGCTAAGCAATCAGATCATTCAAGCCGAAAACCTGGAACACGCTGCTTCTGACATTGCTCAAACAGCGCACAAACTCGCAAAAAGCACCACAACAGGAATCATACTGTTCACCCCGTCAGGCGACTTAATCACTGAGATGCAGATCGACTCCAATGGTATTCATCATGATCGCGAGCATCCAATGGATCTCATAAAAGACACCATGCAGTCGGGTCAATTGATCTACATTTCATTGGGAAATTCGACAGTACGAACCTGCCTGCCCATCCAAACCCCCGTTCAAAAATACGGCGCAATTTGGATGGATGCGCCTGAAGATCAGGGGCATAAACCCACCGCAAACCCCAATGACCTGCAAGCGCTTGTCAATCAAGCGGCCATCGCGCTGGAACGTTCCTTATTATGGGTGGAGTCACAAAGACAGGCGCTCGAGATCAAAGCGGCTTACGATAAATTAGAAGCCACTTATGATCAAACCCTCGAGTCACTCATGTCTGCTCTGGACGCCCGCGACCGCGAAACCGAAGGTCACAGCACGCGCGTGGCCCATCTCGTCGCAAAATTAGGCGAAGCGCTTGGCTATTCTTCCAAAGACTTAAAAGTTTTGGAACGCGGATCGCTGTTGCATGATATTGGCAAGATAGGAATCAGCGACACGATCCTGCATAAGCCAGGACCGCTCAGCGAAGAGGAATGGAAGATCATGCGCATGCATCCCGATATTGGTGCAAAGATCGTGGCGGGAATTCCCTTCCTGCAAGAGACCATCCCGCTCATCCGCCATCATCAGGAAAAATGGGATGGGACAGGCTACCCTACGGGGTTGCGCGGCCAGGAAATCCCCGTTCTGGCGCGAATATTTTCAGTGGTAGACACTTTCGATGCGTTAACCAACAAACGTCCATATCGGCAGGAAATATCGGCAAGCGAAGCGGTAAATTATTTACGTGAACAAGCCGGGATAATTTTCGACCCAACCATTGTGGAAGCATTTGAAAAATTGATAACGACCGAAACACAACCAACCTGACCGATCAGTCAAAAAATGGCGGCTGTTATTTCAACACTTCTCCAAAGGCCTTCACAGTTTTCTCCACACCCGCATCATCCACCCAATAGTGCGTCACCAAACGAAAACGCCTTGGTCCCGCCCAATCCACCAGCACACCGCGTGTTTTCATTTCTACGACGATTTGATCAACTCTTAATTTGACTTCATCCAGCAGATCAAAATACACCATATTGGATGACGGGCTCGCATCCAGCTTTAATCCCCGAACCTGCTTCAATCCCTCATACAGACTCTTCGCCCGCGCATGATCCTGCCCAAGCCGCGTGGACAGTTTCTCCAGCGAGATCAGTCCCGCCGCAGCCAGCACTCCAGCCTGACGCATCCCGCCGCCCAGCATCTTTCGCAAGTGTCGCGCGCGCGTAATAAACTTCCTCCTCCCAACCAGCATCGAGCCAACGGGAGCGACCAATCCCTTGCTCAAACAAAACATGACCGAGTCTGCAGGCTCAACCAGATCTTTCACAGATACATTTAGAGCAGCCGCCGCATTGAAGATCCGCGCGCCGTCCATGTGAAGGAATAAATCATGGTCTTGTGCTATCTTTCCAACAGCTTGAACATATTCCACTGGAAGCACAACCCCGCCGCACACGTTCTGAGTATTCTCAAGACAGATAAGTCTAGTAATTGTGTGGTGCACATCCTCGGTCTGGATGGATGCGAGAATTTCATCCAACGCGAGAGTGCCGTCCGCTTGATTCTTGATCGGGTGCGGATGAATTCCGCCCAACGCAGACATTCCGCCCGCTTCATTCAAGTAGATATGAGATTTATCTCCAACGATCACCTCATCTCCGCGTTGACAATGCACAAGCAAAGCCAGTAGATTACCCATTGTTCCAGACGGGACAAAAAGAGCATCCTCCTTGCCTAACATCTCGGCAGCTTTTTGTTGTAATTGATTTACCGTGGGATCATCCATGTAAACATCATCACCCACCTCAGCCTCAGCCATCGCTTCGCGCATTTCGGGTGTGGGCTTGGTCACGGTATCAGATCGAAGGTCAACATATTCCATAAAAAAATCTCCTGACTAAATGTACTGCCTAACTTCTTCCAAAACTTTTTTCAATTCATCAGGTAATTCCGCTTCAAATAATCTCGGCTTCTTTTCATTTGGCAAAACGATCTTAAGTTTCGCCGCATGCAAAAAATGTCTATCGATGTGGAGCGTTACACTTTTTTTCCCATAGATCGAATCGCCAACGATCGGACAACCCAAAAACTGGCAATGCAATCTGATCTGATGAGTGCGTCCGGTAAATGGATGAAACTCTAAAAGTGTGTGTTCGTTGAACGACTCGAGTGTTTTATATTCGCTGACTGATTCGCGCCCTTTACCAGCGGGGACAATCGCCATCTTTTTTCTGTGACTTGGGTCACGGCCAATGGATGCTTCCACCCGCCCGGTGGGCGTAGGCGGTTTGCCATCCACAAGTGCAAGGTATGTTTTCTCGACAGTCCGCAAGCGGAACTGATCCTGCAGCCAGCGGTGAGCACGCTCATTCTTCGCAAGCACGATCAGGCCTGACGTTTCCTTATCCAATCTGTGCACCAGACCAGGGCGCTCCTCACCGCCAATGCCTTCCATATCCGGGTCATAACCCAAAACGGCATGGACCAGCGTGCCTGAGTCGTGCCCCGCCGCGGGATGGACCACCATGCCTGCAGGTTTGTTTACAACGATCAAGTCATCGTTTTCAAAAATAATATTCAATGGAATATTCTCACCCACAAGCCCGCTCGGCACAGGCGGAGGCACGCGCACTTCGATCTCAGCCCCCGTATCAATGGATTGGCCTGATTTTTTGGCAGGAACATTATTTATGGAAACAAATCCGTCGTCGATCAAGCCCTGCAAACGCGCGCGCGAGAATTCAGGCAGACGAGTTACAAGGAATTTATCAAGGCGTTCAGCTTTTTCCCCATCATAACGAAATTTCTCTATGCGATCGCTCAAGACTGCTCACCACTGATATTCGATTGTTCATTATTCACTATTGACTGGTCACTATCCGATGACAACTTTGCCGCGTTCTTTTTTTCCTGTTGTTCCTTGTACCATACGCCAATCAATAGAACGATGACGCCGATCGTGATGGAAGAATCTGCCACATTGAAAACAGGAAAAGTACCAACCGATAGAAAATCCGTTACTTTCCCGAACATGAGTCTATCGATCAAGTTTCCAGTTGCGCCAGCGAGCTGTAAGCCCATCGCGAGTTTCAAGGTCCAGTCCTCAGATTCAACCTGAGGGTAGTAATAAATGATCGCGGCGATCACAATAAAGGCCAGAACCGTAAACACCAAATTCCCATTTTGGAACATACCGAATGCCGCGCCGCTGTTGTGCCAGTTCACAAAACGCGCGTACGGACTCAGCCAACTCAGCCAATCGGGAAGCCATTGCGAACCAAATTCAATATTCGCACGAACAAGCGACTTCGTCCATTGATCCAGGACAATGACAACGCCAGCCACGCCAAATAAAATCAGATAGTCTTTTAATTTCGAATTCAACTTTCACCTCAACTACAAAATAGTCCAGCTATTGTACCGCACCCATAAACACACGCGGCACCCGCGCGCTGATATTCGTCATCACTTCGTACTCATTCGTGCCAGCCCAATCGGCTAATTCTTCAGGGATGATCCCGTTTCCGAGCAGGGTGACCTCGTCCCCCACTTTGACATCGTCTCCGCCGACATTGACCATGAATTGATCCATGCAAATGCGCCCGACCTGTGGATAGGATTTGCCATTGATGAGGACGCGCGGATGATTCGTCATACGGCGGAAATAACCGTCGGCGTATCCACACGGAACCGTGACGATCCTGGTCTGCTCTTCAGCCTGCCACAACGACCCATAGCTGACTCCACGCCCGGGCAGGGTGAGCTTGCTGAACACAACTTTTGATTTCCATTTGAGCGCAGGCTTAACTTCTATGGTTTTTTCAATGTCTCTGCCTGGATAAACGCCATAGAACAAGACGCCAGGTCGCACCATATCATAATAACTCTCAGGCATTCGCAAGGTGGCCCCTGAATTTGCCATGTGTCTTATCTGTGGATGCGGTACGCTTCGTTTTTCGTAGATGGACAAGACTTCCTGAAAACGCTCCAGCTGCAAAGAGGCTTTGACTTCCCTGGCATTGGATGGCAGACTATCATCAATCGTTTCTGAATTCGCGAAATGGGTAAAAATCCCTTCCACATCAACATGGCTACACGCCAGAGACTTTTCTATCAACGCCTCGGCTTCGTATTCGCGGACGCCGATACGCTCCATGCCAGTATCTATCTTGAGGTGGGTTTTGATGCGCTTCCCCGCTGACCCTGCCAATTGTTCTGCAGCAGTTAGAAGGTCTAGAGACGAAGCGGCGAGGGTTAAGTCGTATTCAAGGAATTCAGGCAGTTGCTCAAGCAAGGTTCCGCCCATAATAAGGATCGGCGTCGTGATTCCCAGCTTGCGAAGATGAATGCCCTCCTCCGCAATTGCCACGCCGATGTAATCCGCAAAAGGAGCAATGAACGGGGCAACGCCATCCACGCCATGACCATAGGCATTGGCCTTTAGTACTACGAGTACCTTTGCAGGCGCAACATGCGCGCGAATGTTTTCAAGATTTTGTTTTAATTGCGAAAGATTTACTTCAAGATATGTGGGACGCATAATTTATTTTTTAATTTTATTTGCCCGCCAATGGTATTCAACGTCGGGCTCGGATTCAGGCTCGGGGCTGACGCCAAATTTTTCAGCGACAAAACCATTCTTTTCATAAAAAGCGCGCGCCATTTTATTCGCGATGTGTGTATATAACCACATGTGTTTCGGCAAAAGTTGACGAGCCTTTTTCAACAACGCCCCGCCAATGCCTTGACGATGATAGGCAGGGTCAACATACAGACGATCTATGAATTCACCTTGAATGGCAAGAAAACCAAGCGGAACACCATTGCGTTCATATACCCAGATCTGGTCTTCTGCCACCACGGCTCGTGAAAAATACTCGCGCGCATCTTCGAGTGTGTGTCCCATGCGCTGCATGAGTTTTGGCATGGCGACGGTTTCCGCTTCAAACCATAAACGCGTAACGTCTTCAAAGTCTTCGGGCTTATATAATCGAATAATGGGCTGCATGGATTGAGTATACCCGACTCAAGAAAAATCCCCGAAAAACAAAAAGTTTTCCAGGGATTTTGTGTTTAATTTTAAAACTGTTAATGCCACGCACCGAGAATGGCGCCAAAAAGAACAAAGTTGATCAAGTGATTTCCAGTTTCGAGAGCCCAAGCCTTTAATTGGCCCGCAAACAATTTATTTGTCAGGCTTGTCGCAGCTACGAAACCAAACCAAAGCATAAAGCCAGCCCTTGCGCCGGAAGCTAGGGTTGCGCCGCCGGATGCGCTTCCCATAAAGTTCACCATGATCGCCATGGATACTGCCTGAACGATTGAGGCAAGAACAGTCCCGCCCCACATCAAGCCCATGTTATCGCCGCCGGGAGTGTCCTTTTCTGTTTTTCCAATGGCTTTCCACCATATCGGGAAAAAAGTCTTCGGACCAAACCAAATACTCCCGCTGATCATACTGACCACTACACAAGCTGCAACAGCCAACCAGTTTATAGAACCAAAATCCATCTCAGCCTCCATTGATAAAGTTAATTGGCACACACCAATCTTTTATCGCATTATATCAGCAGGTTTTTTGCTTTTACTGAGTTCAAAATCCCCGAACTTTGTGCAAAACCAGAGATCTTGTTTATAACGATTATGCCTTTATCTTCAAGGAACCAGTTATTAAAAGCGCATTCTATCGAGTGCGCTTGATCGAATTTACTTCAACGCGTCTTTGGCGGCGTTAATGACTTCCTCGTAATTTGGCTCTTGACCCAGGGACGGCAAATAGGTCACATAAGTCAGGTTGCCATCACGGCCAACGATAAAAACGGAGCGGCGCAGATAACGGCGTTCTTTGATGACGACACCATACTTCAATCCAAAATCGGTTTCGAGTACATCGGAAACGACTTTGACTTTATCAACCCCAGCCGCGCCACACCAGCGCTGCTGCGCCATCGGGAAATCTGTGCTGATGGTGTAGATGATGATGTCGTCACCCAACCTGGATGCTTCTTCGTTGAAGCGACGGGTTTCACGGTCGCATACTTCAGTATCGAGGGATGGCACCGCGGACAAAATAATGACCTTACCTTTTGATTCCTGGATGGGATTTACAGACTTCCAACCAAAAATGACCGAAGTAAATTCAGGGGCGGCCTGCCCAACTTTCACTTCGTCACCAAGCAAAGTGGCAAAGTTATCACCAATTTTGAACACATCCGTGCGGATAGTTGTCATATTTTTTCTCCTTGGAAAAAGATTTACTGTACCATGTAGAATACCGCAACATACGAACTCTTACTTTTTGGAATGGATCTTAACGAAGGAAAAACTGATAGCGCAGGAAATATCGTTTGGCAAAGCCAGCTCATAGCCCGGCTAGGAAGCGTATTCTTTTGGCAGGTCACACCGCGTCAATTTCGACAAATTTTAAGTCGGGATATTTTTCAGTGTAATGCTTCAAGAAAAAAGCGGAACTGAACAGAGCCACCCATTTATCACGTGAGTCACGCGCAATAATGACCTCGCCGCGATTGGGTAATTTTTCAACTGCCGCATCAGCGCCTTTGATCCAGCGCATCAAAACATGGTTCAATCTTTCCAGATCGGTCGGCACGTTGTATTCAGCTTTCAATCTGGCTTGCACGACATCGAATTGCAATTGCCCAACAACCGCAAGGATCGGCTCTCTTTTGAAAGCATTGAGATTATAGAGTACCTGCACCGCGCCTTCACTTTCAAGCTGACCCAATCCCTTGGCGAACTGTTTTTGTTTGCCCAAATCAGTGTTGCGCAAAAGCGCAAAATGTTCAGGCTGAAAGCGCGGAATGGAAGCGAAGTGAAACGGCGTTCCAGAACAAAGTGTATCCCCGATGGCAAACTCTCCATTATTGGGAAGTCCAAGCACATCGCCCGGGAAAGCCTCATCAATGATCTCGCGCTCACTGGCGAAAAGTTTGTAGGGACGCAGCAAGCGGATCACCTTGCCGGTTTGCGCGTGGGTCAGATCCATGCCGCGTTCAAAACGACCAGAACAAATACGCAAAAACGCGACGCTGTCACGATGTTTTGGGTTCATATTCGCCTGGATCTTAAAGACAAAGCCAGAGAATTCAGGCGAATCTGGAGATATGACTCCCGCATCACTTTGATAGGGCTGGGGGATCGGCGCATACTTCACGAAAGTATCAAGGAACAAACGCACCCCAAAGTTGGTCACAGCGCTTCCGAAGAATACGGGTGTCTGCTGTTCACTCAAGACGCTGGCGTGGTCAAAGACGACACCCACCTCATCCAGAAGATCAATGCTTTCGACAAGATGTTTGTAACGTTCCTCTGACAACATCTTATTTTGCTTGACATCCTCAAGATGCATGAACACTTCCGGAGCCATGCGCTCATTGCGTTCTGTGCGTTCGAACACGTAGACACCTTTTGTGGCGCGGTCATAGACTCCGCGGAAGTCTGGTCCGTCGCCAATGGGCCAGTTCATCGGGATCGGCTCCATGCCCAACACTTTTTTGATCTCATCCAATAATTCAAGCGGATCGCGGGCGGGACGATCCATTTTATTAACAAAGGTGAAAATTGGAATGCCGCGCTTGCGGCAAACCTCAAATAATTTAAGGGTCTGCGGTTCGATACCCTTGGCGGCATCAATGACCATGACCGCGCTGTCGACTGCGGATAAGGTGCGATAAGTATCTTCAGAAAAATCCTGATGCCCCGGGGTATCGAGTAAATTGATAATATGCTCTTGGTAAGGGAATTGAAGAATGGTGGACGTGATCGAGATCCCGCGTTCGCGCTCCATCTCCATCCAGTCAGACGTAGTCGAACGTTGATTCTTGCGCGCGCGCACATTCCCTGCCAATTCAATGGCGTTGCCGTATAGCAGCAGCTTCTCGGTCAGCGTGGTCTTGCCCGCATCCGGATGTGAAATGATCGCGAATGTGCGACGGGCGGCGATCGATTCGCCGAGCGAAGTGCGTTTTTCTAAATTGGTATTCGATAATTCATCCTGCATTTTTTTCTCCACGCCTCTTGGAAAGGCGTGAAATTTTAGCATAGAATTGCTTTGAAAATAAATTATCGCAGCCTTTGAATTCGTCCACTGTTTGGGGATTGCAAAGTCTAATTCGGAGTTGTATACTCACATTAATAAAGCCAACCGATCCCAGGAGGTATTATGTCCCACCGTCACTCTATATTCTGTATCCTGCCGCCATACATGCTCGATCAAATAGTCCAAAACGGCACCAGTGCACAGCGTGAAATGGCCGTGCGGACTTTGGCTACATCCGAGAGGACACGAAAAAACCGTATCGATATTGCCAAAGCCTCAATGCGGGCAGGGAGTTTTTCCGTACTCGGGAACGTTAAAAACCGAGTAGTCTACGATGCACGCTTTGGGACAAGCCTCCCCGGTATTGTTGCCCGCAGCGAGGGTGATACTCCCGTTTTTGACCCAGCGGTCAATGAAGCATATGATGGCAGCGGCGCGACCTACGACCTATACGCGGCAGTTTATAGCAGAAACTCCATTGACAATAAGGGAATGAGACTTAACTCCACCGTCCATTATGACAAGGGTTACGATAATGCCTTTTGGGATGGTCAGCAAATGGTCTATGGTGATGGTGACGAGGATCTTCCCGCCGCTCAACGCTTGTTCAACCGCTTCACGCTATCACTGGATGTGATCGGTCACGAATTGACACACGGCGTCACGCAATTCGAAGCCAATCTCGTCTACTCCAATCAACAGGGCGCCCTGAACGAAGCCGTCTCGGATATTTTCGGCTCACTGGTCAAACAGTACCAGCGTGGACAAACCGCAGACCAGGCAGATTGGATCATTGGCGAAGGCCTATTCACAGAGAACGTGAAGGGCTTTGGCATCCGCTCAATGAAGGCGCCTGGGACCGCCTATAACGATCCTGTGCTCGGCAAAGATCCCCAGCCTGCGCATATGAAAGATTACAAAACCACTTCACAGGATAATGGCGGCGTACACATCAACTCGGGGATTGTTAACCATGCCTTCTACGTGACCGCAATCGAGCTCGGCGGCTTCGCATGGGAAAAAGCAGGACAGATCTGGTACAAAGCACTCACCGAAAAACTTCAAAGCAACTCCAACTTCCAAAACGCAGGCGATCTTACATTTGAGGCAGCGGGCGAACTTTTTGGTCTGGGCAGTTTGGAACAAAACGCGATCAAGACAGGCTGGTCTGAGGTGGGCATCACAGTTGGAGGCACACCGGGAGGCGGCGGAACAACTCCGGGTGGCGATGGTTGTCTAAGAGGACTGATGCAGGCTTTGGGCTTGTCAAAATGATGCGTATCATTTTCGAACGCACAGGCGGGTTCATGGGACGGACAGTCAGCTTGAACCTTGATCTGGCTGATCTCCCTTCCGAGCAAGCCCAGACCTTGAAGCGGCTCGTGGACGAATCAGATTTCTTCAACCTGACAGAGCCTCCGCCGAACACAATCATGCGGGACGGCTTCAACTACTCACTGACAGTCACCAAAGAAAAAACCGAGCGAACCCTTCACCTCTCTGAAAGGAACATCCCGAACGGATTGCGCCCACTTGTTGAAGATCTTATTGAAAGGATGCGAAAATAAAATCTAAAAACGAAGAGAGGCACCTTCGATATGCCTTTCTTCGTTTTTATGGTAATTCTGCAGGCTGGCAGGATAATTTCATTTCATCAATGAACTCAACCTGGCAGGCTGGCCGACCAGGGTTTGCAGCGATCACAGTGGAATCAAAGGGGGATGGAAGTGGCAAATTCAACTGTGGATAATTTATCTGCAAACTTTCCTGATACCAATCAAAGTGAAGCAGGTCGGTTGCGATCACAATCAGGTCCCGCCGTTCATGCAGTGCATAGTGAAAGTACCACAATGTGAAAATTGCCTTATCCCCTTCTGCAAACACAATTGCATCCACAGGCGCTTGAAGCATCACTGTTTTTCCAAATTGTTCCGCACGCATATCCCGCGAAGCATCCACCGTCGACCAATGACGCCCAGCCTGGAAGAATAAAGACAAAAGGACCAACAAACCGATCACCGATCCTATTTTTTGAAATCGGTGATTGAGCATGTCGGTCAACCCATCCACACCGATGCCGATCCATATTGCAAAGCATAAAAACACCGGCATGAGGTACATATAGGAATCAAAGGTTGCGTATCCGATCGCGAAGAATATAAATATGAACGCAGTCCAGATCGTGTTAAGGTATAGGCGTGTCGGCTGATAAAAAACGATCAAACCAAACAATCCAACGACCAAACCAACGATCCCAAACTGGTCAATCAACATGTCCGCAACAGACCGAATCCGCAGCCAAACATCTTGAGGAGATAGATCAAAAATTTGCCGGTGATATAGTTTTCCTGAAACCAGCCAGATGAAGTTTTGAGGCGTGACTGGATTCCCCCAATTCAATTTCGGTAAAGACGCAGCACGCAAAGGCAGTGAAATATATGCCAGCAGGCCTATTCCCATCCAAAGTAATCGCTGAAATATAGTCCGCCAGTCCAGTCTCCACTTTTCAGAAGGAAAAACCGAGAAAATAAGAACGGGAAAAAGCAGAACGGTTGTGAGGTGATTTCCCATTCCCAACCCAAATACGAGCCCAGATAATACGTTCAACCATTTCCCAGGGAGCTGCATTATTAAATGGTCTGATGATTGATATAGAATAGCGATCACAAACAAGGCGTGTAAAGTATAGACTTCCGTGACAACAGCCTGCGACCAGATCAATGGAGCAAGTCCGAAAGCAAGTGCAGATACCATTCCCGAGATTTTTGCCCCATTGCCCGGCGCAACAAGTTTGTTAACAAGGCGATAGATCATCAACGAAGTCAGAATAGCTGCAAATGCGGATAATAAATTTGTGCGAAAAGCAAGGGTGCCGACTGGCAATAATTGAAACAAACGTGAAATAAAAAGGTAAACAGGATATCCCGTTGGATGCGCCACCCCGCCAACAGCAGCGGCAGTAATCAGGTCTCCCCCATCAGAACTTTCATTTGCCCAGGTCAACCCAGGCGCCATGGTCAACAGGTAAACCACGAACAATGAAACTACCATTCCCACCGCAGGAATGTAGTCACGATAAGGAAAGGACTTACGCATAAATAAAACCTGAGACAACCACGATCACCCCCCCGCCGCGGATGCCATCAGGATCACCTTGTCGTCTTCCTTCAAAATTGTCTTCATCCCGTTCAATTCACGTGAATGAACGCCATTTACAAAAATATTAAAGTGACGGCGTAAGTCACCCTTTGCATCAAATAAATGTGTCTTCAGGGTCGGATAGCGCAGAACAATATTATCAAGCAGCACAGCAATGGTCGTCCCCTCGACGATGAACTCACTCTGGTTGTCCACGTAATATTTCATGAGAGCGGGAAAACGGACAGTTGGCATGGCAGAAGTATAAAGGGTTCCCTGAAGTTTGTCGAAG
Organism: Candidatus Villigracilis saccharophilus; assembly: GCF_016711665.1. Taxonomy (NCBI): domain Bacteria; kingdom Bacillati; phylum Chloroflexota; class Anaerolineae; order Anaerolineales; family Candidatus Villigracilaceae; genus Candidatus Villigracilis; species Candidatus Villigracilis saccharophilus. The sequence goes on along the minus strand of NZ_JADJSO010000059.1, from coordinate 13,599 downwards.
GGTGAAAGTTCTCCCCAAAATGTAAAAGTCCTGAAGATGTGATTCTCCAGGACTTTCTAAAACTCTTACAAGCCGCAAAACTACATACCGCCTTGCTCTTCCTTCTTAGCTTCCATTTCCTTTTTATGCGCTTCGATGATCGGACCAGTAATATGAGACGGGACTGTATCGTAATGATCAAAGTCCATTGTAAAGTATCCGCGCCCACCGGTGATGGAACGGAGTTGGGTGGTATAGCGCAATAACTCAGCCATCGGGACGTGCGCCACAATGATGGTATTGCCATGCTCAGAGTCTGTTCCCTGCACGCGTCCGCGGCGGGTGCTGAGATCACTCATCACATCGCCCATGTTCGCGTCCGGCACCGTGACACGGATGGTCATGATCGGCTCGAACAAAACAGGACCCGCATCATGGACTGCCAATTTGAAGGCTTCGCGTCCCGCAATTTCAAAGGCGAGCGGCTTGGAATCGACTTCATGTTCCTTGCCATCATAAACAATCACTTTGACATTACTCATGGGATAACCTGCAAAGGCTCCCCGTTCCATGGTGGCTTTAATGCCTTTTTCGATTGGGGGTAAATAGGATTTGGAAAGGTTCATACCAACAAGTTCATCGGTAAACTCAAAATCGGCTGTCGGCAATGGCTCAATGCGCAGATGCACCTCGCCAAATTGACCTGAGCCACCGCTTTGCTTCTTGTGGCGGTATTGACCGCTGGCTTTGCGTGTAATCCCTTCACGGTATGGAACACGCGGTTCGTGGGTAGCAAGCCCCACCTGGAACTTGGTTTGAGCGCGATGCAACGCCACATCAATGTGCTGGTCGCCCATGCCCTGTAAAACGGTTTCGTGAGTGATCGGATCATTCACCCAAACGAGGGTCATATCTTCTTCGCACAAGCGAGTCAAAGTTGGGGAGATCTTCGCGGCATCGGCTTGACTCTTTGGAGTAATAGCAACACGATACAACGCCGCAGGGAATTTTGGTTTTTCAATTGTGAGCGGGTGTCCCTTGTCGCAGAAGGAATCGCCTGTCACTGTTACCGTTAATTTGGATACCACTGCGATATCACCGGCGTGCACAACTTTCGTTGGGATCGCTTCCTTGCCGCGCTGGAAGTGCAGACCGGATACACGTTCGTCCGCGCCTCTGGTTTGGTTCCAGATGTGACCATCCGCCTGGACTGAACCGGAGAATACACGGAAGTACGTCATCTTGCCCACGAACGGGTCAGCTGTGGTCTTCCACACATATGCAGACAATGGGCTAGTGTCAGACGGCTTGAGATGCTCATCACCATCTTTGCCCTTCGCGACACGCGCAGATGTGGCTTGCAACGGAGAAGGCATCAGGTCAATGATATCGTTGAGGAGCGCAATTGCGCCAACTTCATGTCCGCCCGCGGCACAGAAGACCGGCACAAATGCTCCAGCGTAAACCACATCTTCCAGACCGCGCACCATCTCGGCGTCGGTCAGAGAACCGTTCTCGAGGTACTTCTCCATCAACTCGTCTTCGCCTTCAGCCGCAGCTTCGACGAGCGCAAAATGCGCAGCTTCCGCCGCTTCTTTTAGATCCGCCGGGATATCTGCTGTGGTTTTACCATCGCCCAAATAGGATTTCATGCCAATGATGTCCACTACGCCTTTGAAACCAGCCTTCTCGCCAATCGGCAAATGGACTTTGATGGCGCGTTTGCCATGCGCCTTTACAAAAGCTTCAATGGCATCATAAGTTTCTTCAAAGTTCGCGTTATCGCGATCCATCTTGTTAATTACAAAAAAGCGCGGCAGATTGAATTCATCTGCATAACGCCATGCCAGCTCAGTACCGACTTCGATACCAGAGACAGCATCTACTAAAATAACCGCGCCATCAGCGACACTTAAGGCAGAGATAATCTCGCCTACAAAATCAGTGTAGCCTGGCGCGTCTATAATATTTATTTTATGATCGCGGTGCTCGATTGGGATTACGCTTGAATAAATGGAGATCTTGCGGCGGTGTTCCTCATCGTCATAATCCGATGCGGTCGTACCGTCTTCAACCTTACCCAAACGGGTGGTTGCCCCAGTTGCATGTAGAAAAGCCTCCGCCAACATTGTTTTACCCGCGCCGCCATGCGATACAAGCGCGATGTTGCGAAGAAACTCGGTGGTATACTCTTTCATCGAAAAAGCCCTTCCTCAAGTCATAGGATGTAAATCTGTTGATTATCCTGCCTTACTCGGCATTTTATGACGGTATGCCTGAAGGCAAGTTGTCCGATTGTAAAAGAACTCAAGTGAATTGTCAAAGTGTGAACGTCACAGACAAAATATGACATTAAGATATCGGCTGAGCGTCCTGTGAACATCCTGATCAACCAATACTCATTTGTCGCGATATCCATCCTGCTGATCATAGCGGCAGGATTTTTTCTGCTTGGAAACAAACCTAAATTCAAGAACTACCTGATATTTGGCGCCATTGTGGCTGCATTCATTGTCGGTTGGGTGATATTACATCCGCGCCAAACAATTTTCATGAACAATGCCAAATCGGTACAAGCCATGATCGGCTCAGGCAAACCAGTTTTGCTTGAATTCCAATCCCCCTACTGACTGGCCTGCACCGCATTGAAGCCCGCCGTTGACGAGCTTGAACAGGAACTTGGTGACCGCATTCACTTCATAAGATTAAATATTCAGGAAAAAGTTGGCATGGAACTTGCTCCCCTGTACGATTTTCAATACACGCCCACTTTTATTTTCTTCGACGCGCAAGGCAATGAACTCTGGCGCACCATCGGCGAATTTGATCCGCAAAAAATTCGCGACTCAATCAAATGAGCTTCCTCCGCCGCCTTACATTTAACCTTTGGTATTTCCGCAAACCCTCCTGGGACAGCGGCATCACCCCGCCCGAACTATTTCAATTCATCCAATCCCATCCCGCGGGCCGCGCCATTGATCTCGGCTGCGGCACGGGCACGAATCTCATCACGCTGGCAAAAACAGGCTGGCAAGTTACAGGTATAGATTTTGCCTCACTCGCCATCCAGGTCGCAAGGCGCAAACTCAAAAAGCAGAACATCAATGCAAAATTGCTGGTCGGTGATGTGACCAACTTCAAAGTCGATTCGCAATTTGAACTTGCCCTTGATATTGGCTGTTTTCACGGGGTTGAAAATAAGGTGGATTATCTGACTCAGTTGGATAGAATCCTCGCCCCAAATGGATTCTGGTTAATGTACGGATTCTTCAAACCAGACACGCTTCAAACTGGACCCGGGCTTGTTGCCTCAGACTTTGATATGATCTCAACTCAGGCATTAAACCTCATCTCCCGCCGCGATGGCTTCGACAAAAAAGAACGCCACTCGGCATGGTTTTTGTATCAAAAAACCACATCACCCCTTCAGGGTTTTGGATAATCCACTATTTATATTCTATATCGGGATTTGCACAATAAATCTTCTTTGTATTTTCTGTAAATTGATTACTGATCACTATTCACTAATTACTGGTATTTTATGAAACTCCTCTTCCTCTTCCTCGATGGCATCGGGCTTGGCGAAAACAACCCCGAAAAAAATCCGTTCACGCGCGCCAAGATGCCGTATTTAAATTCTCTACTCGGCGGGCGGACTCTTATTCAGGAATCCGCGCCTTTTGAAGGTGAGCAAGCAACATTACTTTCAGTTGACCCGAACTTGGGCGTGAAAGGCTTTCCCCAATCTGCAACGGGACAGAGTGTGCTGTTAACAGGAATCAACATCCCTGCCGAGTTGGGCTATCACTACGGCCCCAAACCAAACCCCGAAGTGGCTCAATATTTGGATGGAAAAACCATCTTCGCAAAAACTGTCAACGCGGGCAAAAAGGCTGCGTTACTTAACGCTTATCCCCCACGCTATTTTGATGGGATCGATTCTGGCAAACGGCTTTATTCCGCAATCCCGCAGGCAGTGAGTAATGCAGGTCTGCCGCTCTTCACGCAGGATGATTTTTATGCAGGCCGCGCGCTTTCCGCTGATTTCACTGGCGCAGGCTGGCGTGAATTCATGAAGCTGGATGATTCTCCATTATACGAATCGGAAGAAGCGGGAAGAAAAGTGGCCGAACTCGCCAGCCAATATGACTTTTCATTTTTCGAATATTGGGCCAGTGATTACGCAGGTCACAAACAGGATATGGATTGGGCAATACGCCAATTGGAAACCTTTGATTCAGTGTTGAAAGGGCTTCTCGAAGCGTGGCAGGCAGAAGAAGGGTTGATCGTGCTTACATCTGATCATGGCAACATGGAAGACCTGTCCACCCGCAGGCATACAGATGCAAATGTGCCGCTGCTCTTATTTGGGAATTTAAACAATCGTCGCGAATTCCAAAAAGGATATTCGCGACCTCACAGAGATTGCGCCAGCGATCTTCAAATTTTTGGAGATTTAGCAAAACACTGCTTATTAATGGTTATGAGACATGCACCATCCCGAAGGTTTATTTCGAGTAATTTAAGCGCATAGCAGCACCTTCGGGGCGATTTTTTTAATTACCAATAAAGTCAAGGGCAGGCCAGATTACGGCAGCCCATCCCAATTGCCTGCGATCGGCATGTCGCCAGGGTTGCCCAGCGCAAAGTTGATATCCGCAAAGCCGATCGTGTTGCTGTTGCGCAGGTAGAACTGGGCGTTGCGATAGACGCCGATGGTATCTATGCCGTCGTTGTTCCAGTCGCCGTGACGGGCAGGTCGCCCGCCAGTCCATAATTCAGCGCCACATCTGCGAAACCTGTTGTGTTGGCATTCTTCAGGAAGATCACGCCATTGCTCGGGCGGAAGACGCCGGTGGTGTCAGAGCCGTCTCCGTTCCAATCGCCTGCTATGCCCACATCGCCCACATTTCCAAGATAAAAAATCATATCTGCCGGCCCGCTCATGTTGAGATCCCTAATTGGAATTGTCCAGTCGAGGGTCTATAGATACCGATGGTGTCAATGCCGTCTCCGTTCCAATCCCCGACCACCGGCTGGTCACCGGGAAGCCCGAAAGCGATAACCAGATCGGCAAAGCCAAGTGTGTTGGAGTTGCGCAGGTAGAAGGAGCCGTTGCGGTAAATGCCGATGGTGTCCGTTCCACTGCCGTCCCAGTCGCCAGCCACAGGATAATCTCCCGCGAGGCCGTAATTGATCGCGATGTCGGCAAAGCCTGAGGTGTTTTGATTCTTCAGGTACAAAAGCCCGTTGCTCGGGCGGAAGACCCCAGGGTGATAAAACCAGGTGTCGGTGAGGGAGTAGAAGTGTTTCCCGGGCATGGGCGTGGGTGTGGGTCGGCGTCATTGTGGGTGGGGACCCACAATGCTCAGTCCCGCATCATAGATCGTTGTCGATATGACATTAGTGGCGATGGTGAAAATATCGCTAAAACCATAATCCGCCGAAAAGATGCTTGCATTGATATCACTATCTTTCGTATCATCTGCGCCCTGGTTCTTCGGAGAAAATGAGGAACCGTTGAATGGCACAACCCGCACACGATAGTCACCTGCACTGGCGCAATGACAGTGTAAATGCCGTTGGCATTGGTTACGGCACTAAAAATCAGGTTATTTTTCGCTGCATTCCACAACTGTACAGTTATGCCGGCGATTCCTGGTTCACCGGCGTCCTGGATGCCGTTGCCATTCAGATCATGCCAGACAAGGTTGCCAATATTGATCGGCGTGGGCGTGCGCGTCGGGGTCGGCGTTTTGAATTTAATGATCCCGGCATCGTAGATGGTGGTGCTGATCACATTCGAGGCGATATTGAAAGTATCTGTGAACCCAAGATCGACCCCGCTCGGGTTGATATCACTGTCAGTCTGGTCATTCACCGCCGCGTCTTTGGGAGAGAAGGCATCCGATGCGGAAGGCAAGACCACACGCACACGGTAGTTCCCGGGATCGGGGCCACCAGCGTGTATGCGCCGCTCGCACTGGTCGAGGTTGAATTGATCAGTTGGTTTTTCGCTGCATTCCACAACTGCACGCTCACTCCGGGCCAAACCCGGGCTCATCAGCATCCTGGGTGCCGTCCTGATCCAGGTCGTCCCAGACGAAGTTGCCAATATTGATCGGCGTGGGCGTGCGCGTCGGGGTCGGCGTTTTGAATTTAATGATCCCGGCATCGTAGATGGTGGTGCTGATCACATTCGAGGCGATATTGAAAGTATCTGTGAACCCAAGATCGACCCCGCTCGGGTTGATATCACTGTCAGTCTGGTCATTCACCGCCGCGTCTTTGGGAGAGAAGCCATCCGATGCGGAAGGCAAGACCACACGCACACGGTAGTTCCCAGGGATCGGGGCCACCAGCGTGTATGCGCCGCCCGCACTGGTCGAGGTTGAATTGATCAGTTGATTTTTCGCTGCATTCCACAACTGCACGCTCACCCCGGCCAAACCCGGGTTCACCGGCATCCTGGTGCCGTCCTGATCCAGGTCGTCCCAGACGAAGTTGCCAATATTGATCGGCGTGGGCGTGCGCGTCGGGGTCGGCGTATTGATCAGTTGGTTTTTGCCGAATTCCACAACTGCACGCTCACTCCGCCAAACCCGGTTCACCGGCATCCTGGGTGCCGTCCTGATCCAGGTCGTCCCAGACGAAGTTGCCAATATTGATCGGCGTGTTCGTGGGTGACTGGGCGCTTGCGCTGCCAGGCGACGTTAACGGAGTCGTAGCGGTAAAAACACAAAGAACGACAAAATCATTATATAGATCGGTTTCTTTTTCATTTTTCCATCTCTTCACTGATAATATTCAAAATCATTATACGATATATTTCATATAAATTATCCATTTAATCCGTAGTCAGCAATTCCAAATTCAAAAAAAGCAGAAAGAGTACGACCTGAATTCCACGTCAATATAAAATAATCCGATTTTTTCAACTGGCGAAGTATTTTGGATAATTATTCCACCTGAATACCCTTTCAAAATAAAATCGCCTCCATTTACCTTCATGCACGGCACCATGTCCAGCGAAGGATATTGGAAATATTCTCTATTTTTCACTGTTAATCCACTGTATAACAATACAGCCAGGGGGGAACAAAGTAGGGGGCAAAGGGGGTTTTATCCCAAATGGGGGTTAGTGTACTGTGTCAGACCAAAATCAGCTCCACGTTCAACCCGCAAAACATAAAGAGCTGATTCGCTGCCAAGAGCCACATCTAGCGTAAAAATTCATTGGGAGCATATAACCCAGAGTCAATGTGCTGAGGCGATTAATGGAACCAGTATTGCCACAACAGACTGCACAGCCTACAGCGAGTGGATACGGCGCATAATTTACTCATTACCAGTAAATATCCGAATTCAGGCCAATGAAGAGATTGCTTACAACAAAAAATTGGTTTTTTTATATTTTCGATAATTTGTTTCGCCAAAGCAGACATTTCCCTGTCCGCACGATTAGCGATGATACCTTCCAAAGCAGGAATTGCGCGGGAATCTCTTTAAAGCGCCCAGTGCCAGCAAGGCTTGCCGTTGGACATCTTTTTTGCAGGGTCCTGGAGCATTTCGATCAAAACAGGCACAACACGTTCATCTTGAATCTTGCTTAACGCAACCAATGAATTTTCACGCACTGCAGCCTCGGGGTGACTTAAGGCTCCGATGAAAATATCCACGATCGGCGCACCAAATTTTGCGAGCGCTTCCGCGGCGGCTTTTCCGACCTCGTGATGCAGATCATAGATCGTCATGCCCAATTCGTCGATGGCGCGTGGATCGTGAATTCTGCCGAGCGTGATCGCCGCATACTTGCGGACAGTGCCTTCCTTGTCACTAAGCGCTTCGATCAACGGGGCTACGGCAACAGATCCCATTTTTTCAATTGCGATTAATAAGTCTGCAGCGGCTTCCTCCTGTTCAAACCACCAGGATGAATCGCGCAAGGCTTCCATCAGAAACGGCAGCGCGGCGGGATGTTTTGTATCGCCCAAAGAGCGCGCCGCAGAACGGCGCACATCCATGATCGGATCATCAAGCAAAATATTTGTAATGTCATCAAAGGTGGAAGGGTCGCAGAATTTTGCAACCGCAATACAAGCCGCACTACGGACTTCGCTCTCCCTGTCTTTGAGCAGAGGCAAAAGAACTGGCAGGACTTGAGCATCGCCAATATTCGCCAGGGCGAGCGCGGCGCGGGAACGGACGGTAAAGTATTCACCCTTTACAGCGTCAAGTAACGCAGGGATGGCGGTTTTATCTTTGCTAATGCCCAATATTTCGACAACTCTCGCGCGGATAATCGGGTGCGCTGTCGAAAGCGTCTTGGTCAGCAAGGGTGTGGCGGAGGGGATTCGGGCGAGAATCTGCTGATAATACAGGAGCAGGCCCAAGTCTTGAGTCTGAAGCGCGTCGATCAACGGCGGCACTGAGTCTGCGCCCAGTTGAATCAATTCCCTTGCGGCGGCATCCCGCTTCGTGGAATCCGTAAATTGGTTGATGAGTCTTTTTGCTTCACCGTGCGCGCCGCCTGTAAACCAGTTCATATTTTTATTGTATCTTAAAAAAATACTCCCTGCTGTGCGGCAGGGAGTAAATATTCTGAAAGTAGTTTAAAGGCCTTTGACGAAAAGGGCAACCACGAGCAAAGCAAACCCGATGAACAAAAGCCAGAAGGCTTCGATCGGAAGCAGGGTAAATACGCCCAGAAAGCTGAACAGACCAAGCAGGCCTAAAGCGACTGCGATCCAGAAAGTGATTTCTTTGGGCGGGGTGAGTTTAAGATTCATGATGGATTCTCCTTGAGATAATAGATGATGTTCGTAACGAATTCTGTAATTTCATTCTAGTGTAATAATCCTATAACCACACCTACCAGTTGGCGGATTTTCTTCTCGTACACTTGGGGGAGAATTGGAAAGCTGATCTTGAACTCTCAAAAGCCTATCATGTTCAAAACTTGCCTAACTTTCTCTGATATAATGCCGTGTTTGCTTATTACACAACGCCAGAGGTATTCTGGTGTTATTTTTGCAATCTTTTAGCGGAGCGAATAATGAAGAAAGAACAACAATTAGATCTGTATCACCAAATGGTTTTGATCCGCCGTCTCGAAGAACGCGGCGCGGAGCATATCTGGCTGGCAAGATCGGCGGCTTTATGCACTTGTATATCGGACAGGAAGCAGTGTCAACTGGTTTGATCGCAGCTCGTGAAGAGCGGGACCGTGTCATCACAGCCTATCGCGATCATGGCGTGGCGCTGAATTGCGGAATTTCTGCCAATGAAGTGATGGCAGAATTACTCGGCAAAGCGACAGGCATGTCGAAGGGCAAGGGCGGCTCGATGCACATGGCGGATACCTCAAGAATATGTGGGGCGGACATGCCATTGTGGGCGGCATCTCCCCATCGCTTCAGGGCTTCGCGATCGGCGATCAATACGCTGGCAATGACAATATCACCATCTGTATGTTTGGTGATGGCGCGACCAACATCGGTTACTTCCATGAAGCCTTGAATATTGCCAAGACCTGGAATTTGCGTGTGTTGTGGGTTTGCGAAAACAATCAATATGGCATGGGAACCGCAGTTGACCGCGCTTCGGCTGTGACCGAGATCCGCCAGAAGGCTGAAGGCTACGGTATGGAAGAACGGCCAAGTTGACGGCATGGACGTAATGAAAGTTTATGAAGCTTCAAAGGAAGCTCTGGATTTTATCCGCAAGGAAAGCCAACCATATCTGCTTGAAATTGATACCTATCGCTTCCGTGGACATTCGATGGGCGATCCGGGAACGCTATCGCAAAGCGGAAGAAGTCAAGAAGTGGCAGGAAAATGATCCGATCGGAATTTTCAACAAGCAATTGATCGAAAAGAAGATTGCCAGCGCCAAGGCTTTGGATGAGATCGAAGCACGCGTGGAAGAGGAAGTGCAAAAGGCTGTTGAATTCGCCGAGGCAAGTCCCGAACCTGCGATGGAAGAGTTGTTTACGGATATTTACGCGGACTAAATTTATGTCATTGCGAGGGCGCTAGCCCGAAGCAATCTCCACTTACGATGAGATTGCTTCGTCGCGAAGAACAAGAGCGCTTCTCGCAACGACATGACGAAGGAAATTAAACATGGCAAAAATCACAATGCGCGAGGCGATCTCGCAAGCTCTTATGGAAGAAATGGACCGCGACCCCAAAGTCTTTATCATGGGTGAAGAGGTCGGCGTTTGGGGCGGCACCTATGCCGTGACCAAAGGCTTTTATGACAAATACGGCGCGGCGCGTGTCAAAGATACACCGATTGCAGAGAACGCCATCATCGGCGGCGCGATCGGTGCGGCGATGGTGGGTCAACGCCCCATTGCGGAATTGATGACCATCAACTTTGGTTTCTCTGCGATGGACTACATTGTCAATCAAGCGGCAAAATTGCATTACATGTTCGGCGGACAGTTCCACCCTCCCGATGGTCATTCGTGCGGTCGGCGGCGGCGGACGTCAGCTTGGCGCAACACACTCCAGACTCCTGGATGCCATCTTCGCGCACTTCCCCGGCCTCAAAGTCGTCAGCCCCGGAACGCCAGAAGATGGCAAGGGTCTTTTGAAATCAGCTATCAGGTCGAATGATCCGATTCTTTTCATCGAACACGCAACCATGTATCAAGTCCGCGGCGAAGTGCCTGAAGGCGAGTACACCATCCCGATCGGCAAATCCAAAGTGCAGCGCGCAGGTAAAGATGTGACCATCGTCACCTATTGCAAGGGTCTTGAGCTTTCGATGAAAGCCGCCGATGAACTTTCAAAGCAAGGCATTGAAGTTGAAGTCGTTGACCTGCGCACACTTCGTCCGCTGGATATGGAACCTGTGATCGAGTCGTTCAAGAAAACAAATCGCGCAGTTGTCGTTGAAGAAGGCTGGAAATCCTACGGCGTCGGCTCCGAGATCGTCGGCCGCATTTATGAAGAGCCTTCGATTACGTCGACGCGCCCATCATCCGCGTGGCGCAAAAAGAAGTCCCGCTCCCTACAATCGCACGCTCGAACAAGCCGCGCTCCGCAGGTGGCTGACATCACCGCGGCGGTAAAGGAGGTTCTGAAATAATGGCTGAAACAATTTTCATGCCCAAACTTGGCTTCGATATGGCCGGAGGGTTTGCTGGTCCGTTGGGTGAAACAGTTGGCGAGACCATCAACAAAGGCGACGTGCTCGCCGAAATCGAAACCGACAAAGCCACCGTTGAAGTTGAATCTTCTGCAAGCGGTGTTGTCCTGCAACTCATCGTCGATCAAGGCACGATGGTTCCCGTCAATGCGCCGATTGCGGTGGTGGGTGTAGCAGGCGAAGTGGTCAGTGAGCAGAAGACGGAAGGCGGAAAGCAGCAGGCGGATGAAAAGCCTGCGCCTCAATCTCCGCCGACAGTTGATTATGCTCACCAAGCAGTTGCTTCCACTGATGGCGCTCCCGTCAAAGCCAGCCCGCTCGCCAAAAAAGTTGCGCGTGACCAAAAAGTGGATCTGTCCAACATAAAAGGCACTGGCCCCGGTGGACGAATTGTCCGCAAGGATATTGAAGCAGCGCTTTCCAGTGGGCAGTCATCAGTGAGCAATGTTCAGTCTGCGCAGCCAACACTTGCACCTGGCGCAAGTGCAGGTGTTACCAATTACCAATTACCAATTACTCACGACGACAAAGTGATTGCCACAACAAAATTACGTCAAGCAATTGGACGTCGTCTCGTCGAATCCAAGACCACCATCCCGCACTTCTACGTCACTCATGAATTCAAGATGGACGCATTGATGGATATACGCAAGCAGGTCAATGCGTATTTGCCAGATAACGAAAAGTATCAGTCAATGACTTTATTCTCAAAGGCGTGGCGTTGTCCCTGCGTCAGTTCCCTAACTTGAATGCCACCCTCAAAGGCACTGACATTATCCAATTGGACATGTCAATGTCGGCGTGGCAGTCACCGTCCCCAGTGGATTGATGACCGTGGTTGTCAAAGATACCGACCTAAAGACATTGCGCCAGATCTCGGGCGAAGTCAGCTATGGCAGGCCGCGCCCGCGAAGGTAAGGTTAAGCCCGAAGATGTGGATGGTTCAACATTCTCCACTTCTAATTTGGGCATGTACGATGTCGAAGAATTCATCGCCATCGTCAACCCGCCCGAAGCTGGGATATTGGCAATCTCCTCTGCAAGAGAAATTCCTGTTGTGGAAAATGGTGAGTTGAAAGTGGGCTGGAGAATGAAGGCTACCATTTCGGTAGACCATCGCATCAGCGACGGAGCCGAAGCGGCGCAATTCATGCAAGCACTGGCGGGCTTCCTTGAAAATCCAGTCAGAATGTTGGTGTAGCAAACTTTTATTTATAGAAAGGAGAAAAAGAAATGGCAACTAGAAATGCAGATGCAATTTGGACTGGTTCTTTAAAAGAGGGAAAAGGAACCATGAAGTTCGGCACCTATGAAGGCTCTTACACTTGGTCCTCTCGCTTTGAAGATGGTCAAGGCACCAACCCCGGAGGAATTGCTCGGTGCGGCGCCACGCAGGTTGTTTTTCGATGGCGCTCAGTTCCGGCCTTGGCAAGAATGGCTTCACCCCCACGCAGATACAAACTCAGGCGCAGGTTACACTTGAGGTGATCGACGGCAAGAGTCGCATTACTAAAATCCACCTGACCACCGAGGCGGTCGTACCCGATATCAGAGATGAAAAGTTCCAGAAATCGCTACCGCCACAAAGGGAGGCTGTCCTGTTTCCTGTGGCGCTGGCAAGTACACCGGACCACATTGACCGCCCGCCTTTTATCCGCGTAAAAGAAAAGTTTCGCCAAAATATCCGAAGCAAAGACTTCGGATATTTTTATTTTGCCATCTCACATCTTGAACGAATCACAGACGACAGCCGCTCCATTCCGATCTGTATATTTTCGGCGTGACGCCGCCAAAGCTAACTCTCATACAATTGTTGTGGATGGACTGTCCTTCCACAAAGAATTTTGCCCGAAGTATAGGCCACTTTATGCTGTTTTGCCTCCTCCAGCATGGAAGTTGTATCCACATGCGCAGGTAATTCCACCTAAGTGAACAGGCTGCCGTCCGGGGTAAACATAGTTCACCCTGGTCAGGCAGCATGGACTTAATGCAGTCCATCATCACATCGCGGCGTTCACGATGAATATCCCGAATCGATTTCAGGTGCGGCTCGAACAACCCGCGGTTGAAGAACTCAGCGCATAGAATTTGCGTGACCACATTCGTATGTGGGAATTGGGGCGGTTTTCGCATCATAGAATTTTTGATGATCTCCTCTCCGCATAGACAAAACCCAAGCGAGCCCGAGAAAAAATCTTGGAGAAGCTATGTTGGCAAAATCGTTACCAGTCTTATCAAAGTATTTGATTGGCGGCAACACATCTCCGCTATATCGCATCTCGCCGTAGGGATCATCTTCTAAAATGACGATATCATAGCGGGCTGCCCAGTTCAGCGAGAGCCCTCCGCCGCTCCAAACTTGTTGTCCGCCCGGCGATTCCTGAAAAGTAGGAATTACATAGATCATTCTGGGATGATGCTGTTTGATCTTTGCTTCTACATCTTCGCTAATGACCAATCCTT
>NZ_JADJSO010000058.1:0-22906 GCF_016711665.1 Candidatus Villigracilis saccharophilus | reverse complement strand
TGCGGCACGGGCACGAATCTCATCACGCTGGCAAAAACAGGGCTGGCAAGTTGGCAGGTATAGATTTTGCCTCACTACATCCAGGTCGCAAGGCGCAAACTCAAAAGCAGAACATCAATGCAAAATTGTTGACGGTGATGTGACCAACTTCAAGTCGATTCGTACCTGAACTTGCCCTGATATTGGCTGTTTTCACGGGGTTGAAAATAAGGTAGATTATCTGACCCGTTGGATAGAATCCGCCCCAAATGGATCTCTGGTTAATGTACGATCTTCAAACCAGACACGCTTCAAACTGTGACCCGAGCTTGTTGCCTCAGACTTTGATATGATCTCAACTCAGGCGACATACCCCATCTCCCGCCGCGATGGCTTGACAAAAAAGAACGCCACCGGCATGGTTTTTGTATCAAAACCCACACCCATTCAGGGTTTTGGCTAATCCACTATTTATATTCTATATCGGGACGTACAATAAATATTCTTCTTTGTATTTTCTGTAAATTGATTACTGATCACTATTCACCAATTACTGGTATTTTATGAAACTCCTCTTCCTCTTCTTCGATGGCATCGGGCTTGGCGAAAACAACCCCGAAAAATCCGTTCACGCGCGCCAAGATGCCGTATTTAAATTCTCACTCGGCGGGCGGACCTTATTCAGAATCCGCGCCTTTTGAAGGTGAGCAAGCAACATTACTTTCAGTTGACCCGAACTTGGGCGTGAAAGGCTTTCCCAATCTGCAACGGGACAGGGTGTGCTGTTAACAGGAATCAACATCCTGCTGAGTTGGGCTATCACTACGGCCCCAAACCAAACCCCGAAGTGGTTCAACATTTGGATGGAAAAACCATCTTCGCAAAACTGTCAACGCGGGCAAAAAGGCTGCGTTGCTTTAACGCTTATCCCCCACGCTATTTTGATGGGATCGATTCTGGCAAACGGCTTTATTCCGCAATCCCGCAGGCAGTGAGTAATGCAGGTCTGCCGCTCTTCACACAGGATGATTTTTATTCAGGCCGTGCCCTCTCCGCTGATTTCACTGGCACAGGCTGGCGTGAATTCATGAAGCTGGATGATTCTCCATTATACGAATCGGAAGAAGCGGAAGAAAACTGGCTGAACTCGCCAGCCAATATGACTTTTCATTTTTCGAATATTGGGCCAGTGATTACGCAGGTCACAAACAGGATATGGATTGGGCAATACGCCAATTGGAAACCTTTGATTCAGTGTTGAAAGGGCTTCTCGAAGCGTGGCAGGCAGAAGAAGGGTTGATCCTGCTTACATCTGATCATGGCAACATGGAAGACCTGTCCACCCGCAGGCATACAGATGCAAATGTGCCGCTGCTCTTATTTGGGAATTTAAACAATCGTCGCGAATTCCAAAAGGATATTCGCGACCTCACAGAGATTGCGCCAGCGATCTTCAAATTTTTGGAGATTTAGCAAAACACTGCTTATTAATGGTTATGAGACATGCACCATCCCGAAGGTTTATTTCGAGTAATTTAAGCGCATAGCAGCACCTTCGGGGCGATTTTTTTAATTACCAATAAAGTCAAGGGCAGGCCAGATTACGGCAGCCCATCCCAATTGCCTGCGATCGGCATGTCGCCAGGGTTGCCCAGCGCAAAGGTGATATCCGCAAAGCCGATCGTGTTGCTGTTGCGCAGGTAGAACTGGGCGTTGCGATAGACGCCAATGGTATCTATGCCGTCGTTGTTCCAGTCGCCGGTGACGGGCAGGTCGCCCGCCAGTCCATAATTCAGCGCCACATCGGCGAAACCTGTTGTGTTGGCATTCTTCAGGAAGATCACGCCATTGCTCGGGCGGAAGACGCCGGTGGTGTCAGAGCCGTCTCCGTTCCAATCGCCTGCTATGCCCACATCGCCCACATTTCCAAGATAAAAAATCATATCTGCCGGCCCGCTCGTGTTGAGATTCCGTAATTGGAATTGTCCAGTCGAGGGTCTATAGATACCGATGGTGTCAATGCCGTCTCCGTTCCAATCCCCGACCACCGGCTGGTCACCGGGAAGCCCGAAAGCGATAACCAGATCGGCAAAGCCAACTGTGTTGGAGTTGCGCAGGTAGAAGGATCCGTTGCGGTAAATGCCGATGGTGTCCGTTCCACTGCCGTCCCAGTCGCCAGCCACAGGATAATCTCCCGCGAGGCCGTAATTGATCGCGATGTCGGCAAAGCCTGAGGTGTTTTGATTCTTCAGGTACAAAAGCCCGTTGCTCGGGCGGAAGACCCCGGTGGTGATAAAACCAGGTGTCGGTGAGGGAGTAGAAGTGTTTCCCGGTACGGGCGTGGGTGTGCGTGTCGGCGTCATTGTGGGTGTGGGACCCACAATGCTCAGTCCCGCATCATAGATCGTTGTCGATATGACATTAGGGGCGATGGTGAAAATATCGCTAAAACCATAATCCGCCGAAAAGATGCTTGCATTGATATCACTATCTTTCGTATCATCTGCGCCCTGGTTCTTCGGAGAAAATGAGGAACCGCTGAATGGCACAACCCGCACACGATAGTCACCCGGCACTGGCGCAATGACAGTGTAAATGCCGTTGGCATTGGTTACGGCACTAAAAATCAGGTTATTTTTCGCTGCATTCCACAACTGTACAGTTATGCCGGCGATTCCTGGTTCACCGGCGTCCTGGATGCCGTTGCCATTCAGATCATGCCAGACAAGGTTGCCAATATTGATCGGCGTGGGCGTGCGCGTGGGGGTGGGTGTGCGGAATTTGATGATGCCCGCATCGTAGATGGTGGTGCTGATCACATTCGAGGCGATATTGAAAGTATCTGTGAACCCAAGATCGACCCCGCTCGGGTTGATATCACTGTCAGTCTGGTCATTCAACGCCGCGTTTTTGGGAGAGAAGGCATCCGATGCGGAAGGCAAGACCACGCGCACACGATAGTTCCCGGGGATCGGGGCCACCAGCGTGTATGCGCCGCTCGCACTGGTCGAGGTTGAATTGATCAGTTGGTTTTTCGCTGCATTCCACAACTGCACGCTCACTCCGGCCAAACCCGGTTCACCGGCATCCTGGGTGCCGTCCTGATCCAGGTCGTCCCAGACGAAGTTGCCAATATTGATCGGCGTGGGTGTGCGCGTGGGGGTGGGTGTGCGGAATTTGATGATGCCCGCATCGTAGATGGTGGTGCTGATCACATTCGAGGCGATATTGAAAGTATCTGTGAACCCAAGATCGACCCCGCTCGGGTTGATATCACTGTCAGTCTGGTCATTCAACGCCGCGTTTTTGGGAGAGAAGGCATCCAATGCAAAAGGCAAGACCACGCGCACACGGTAGTTCCCAGGGATCGGGGCCACCAGCGTGTATGCGCCGCTCGCACTGGTCGAGGTTGAATTGATCAGTTGGTTTTTCGCTGCATTCCACAACTGCACGCTCACTCCGGCCAAACCCGGTTCACCGGCATCCTGGGTGCCGTCCTGATCCAGGTCGTCCCAGACGAAGTTGCCAATATTGATCGGCGTGGGCGTGCGCGTCGGGGTCGGCGTATTGATCAGTTGGTTTTTTGCCGAATTCCACAACTGCACGCTCACTCCGGCCAAACCCGGTTCACCGGCATCCTGGGTGCCGTCCTGATCCAGGTCGTCCCAGACGAAGTTGCCAATATTGATCGGCGTGTTCGTGGGTGCCTGGGCGCTTGCGCTGCCAGGCGACGTTAACGGAGTCGTAGCGGTAAAAAACACAAAGAACGACAAAATCATTATATAGATCAGTTTCTTTTTCATTTTTCCATCTCTTCAATGATAATATTCAAATCATTATACGATATATTTCATATAAATTATCCATTTAATCCGTAGTCAGCAATTCCAAATTCAAAAAAAGCAGAAAGAGTACGACCTGAATTCCACGTCAATATAAAATAATCCGAATTTTTTCAACTGGCGAAGTATTTTGGATAATTATTCCACCTGAATACCCTTTCAAAATAAAATCGCCTCCATTTACCTTCATGCACGGCACCATGTCCAGCGAAGGATATTGGAAATATTCTCTATTTTTCACTGTTAATCCACTGTATAACAATACAGCCAGGGGGAACAAAGTAGGGGGTACAAAGGGGGGGGTTAGTGTACTGTGTCAGACCAAAATCAGCTCCACGTTCAACCCGCAAAACATAAAGAGCTGATTCGCCGCCAAGAGCCACATCTAGCGTAAAAATTCATTCGGGAGCACATAACCCAGAGTCAATGTGCTGAGGCGATTAATGGAACCAGTATTGCCACAACAGACTGCACAGCCTACGGCGAGTGGATACGGCGCATAATTTACTCCTTACCAGTAAATATCCGAATTCAGGCCAATGTGAAGAGATTGCTTACAATAAAAAATTGGTTTTTTTTATATTTTCGATAATTTGTTTCGCCAAAGCAGACATTTCCCTGTCTGCACGATTAGCGATGATACCTTCCAAAGCAGGAATTGCGCGGGAATCTCTTAAAGCGCCCAGTGCCAGCAAGGCTTGCCGTTGGACATCTTTTACAGGGTCCTGGAGCATTTCGATCAATACAGGCACAACACGTTCATCTTGAATCTTGCTTAACGCAACCAATGAATTTTCACGCACCGCAGACTCGGGGTGACTCAAGGCTTCGATGAAAATATCCACGATCGGCGCGCCAAATTTTGCAAGCGCTTCCGCGGCGGCTTTTCCAACCTCGTGATGCAGATCATAGATCGTCATGCCCAATTCGTCGATGGCGCGTGGATCGTGAATTCTGCCGAGCGTGATCGCCGCATACTTGCGGACAGTGCCTTCCTTGTCACTAAGCGCTTCGATCAACGGGGCTACGGCAACAGATCCCATTTTTTCAATTGCGATTAATAAGTCTGCGGCGGCTTCCTCCTGTTCAAACCACCAGGATGAATCGCGCAAGGCTTCCATCAGAAACGGCAGCGCTGCAGGATGTTTTGTTTCACCCAAAGCGCGCGCTGCAGAACGGCGCACATCCATGATCGGATCATCAAGCAAAACATTGGTAATGTCATCAAAGGTGGAAGGGTCACAGAATTTTGCAACTGCGATACAAGCCGCATTGCGGACTTCGCTTTCCCTGTCTTTGAGCAAAGGCAAAAGAGCTGACAAGACTTGAGCATCGCCAATATTCGCCAAGACGAGCGCGGCGCGGGAACGGACAGTAAAGTATTCACCCTTTACAGCGTCAAGTAAGGCGGGGATGGCGGTTTTATCTTTGCTAATACCCAATATTTCGACAACTCTTGCGCGAATGATCGGGTGCGCTGTCGAAAGCGTCCTGGTCAGCAAGGGTGTGGCGGAGGGGATTC
This sequence comes from Candidatus Villigracilis saccharophilus, assembly GCF_016711665.1. Taxonomy (NCBI): domain Bacteria; kingdom Bacillati; phylum Chloroflexota; class Anaerolineae; order Anaerolineales; family Candidatus Villigracilaceae; genus Candidatus Villigracilis; species Candidatus Villigracilis saccharophilus. Next base: position 17,563 of record NZ_JADJSO010000058.1, on the reverse strand, counting down.
GGGCGAGAATCTGCTGATAGTACAGGAGCAGGCCCAAGTCTTGAGTCTGAAGCGCATCGATCAACGGCGGCACGGAGTCTGCGCCCAGTTGGATCAATTCCCTTGCGGCGGCATCCCGCTTCGTGGAATCCGTAAGTTGGGTGATGAGTCTTTTTGCTTCACCGTGCGCGCCGCCTGTAAACCAGTTCATATTTTTATTGTATCTTAAAAAAAATACTCCCTGCTGTGAAGCAGGGAGCAAATATTCTGAAAGTAGTCTAAAGGCCTTTGACGAAAAGGGCAACCACAAGTAATGCAAACCCAATGAACAAAAGCCAGAAGGCTTCGATCGGAAGTAGGGTAAAAACGCCCAGAAAACTGAATAGGCCAAGCAGACCCAAAGCGACTGCGATCCAGAAAGTTACTTCCTTGGGCGGGGTGAGTTTAAGATTCATAATTGATTCTCCTTGAGATAATAGATGTTCGTAACGAATTCTTTAATTTCATTCTAGTGCAAACATCCGACAATCACACCCACCAGTTGGCGGATTTTCTTCTCGTACACTTGGGGAGAATTGGAAAGCTGATCTTGAACTCTCAAAAGCCTATCATGTTCAAAACTGGACTAAATTTCTCTGATATAATGCCGTGTTTGCTTATTAAGCACAACGCCAGAGGTATTCTGGTGTTATTTTTTGCAATCTTTTAGCGGAGCGAATAATGAAGAAAGAACAACAATTAGATCTGTATCACCAAATGGTTTTGATCCGCCGTCTGGAAGAACGCGGCGCGGAGCTATATCAGGCTGGCAAAATCGGCGGCTTTATGCACTTGTATATCGGACAGGAAGCAGTGTCAACTGGTTTGATCGCAGCTCGTGAAGAGCGGGACCGTGTCATCACTGCTTATCGCGATCATGGCGTGGCGTTGAATTGTGGCATTTCTGCCAATGAAGTGATGGCAGAATTACTCGGCAAAGCGACAGGTATGTCGAAGGGCAAGGGCGGTTCGATGCACATGGCGGATACCTCCAAGAATATGTGGGGCGGACATGCTATTGTGGGCGGGCATCTCCCCATCGCTTCAGGCTTCGCGATCGGCGATCAATACGCTGGCAATGACAATATCACCATCTGTATGTTTGGTGATGGCGCGACCAACATCGGTTACTTCCATGAAGCGTTGAATATTGCCAAGACCTGGAATTTGCGTGTGTTGTGGGTTTGCGAAAACAATCAATATGGCATGGGAACCGCAGTTGACCGCGCTTCAGCTGTGACCGAGATCCGCCAGAAGGCTGAAGGCTACGGTATGAAGAACGGCCAAGTTGACGGCATGGACGTAATGAAAGTTTATGAAGCTTCAAAGGAAGCTCTGGATTTTATCCGCAAGGAAAGCCAACCATATCTGCTTGAAATTGATACCTATCGCTTCCGTGGACATTCGATGGGCGATCCGGAACGCTATCGCAAAGCCGAAGAAGTGAAGAAGTGGCAGGAAAATGATCCGATCGGAATTTTCAACAAGCAATTGATCGAGAAGAAGATTGCCAGCGCCAAGGCTTTGGATGAGATCGAAGCACGCGTGGAAGAGGAAGTGCAAAAGGCTGTTGAATTCGCCGAGGCAAGTCCCGAACCTGCGATGGAAGAGTTGTTTACGGATATTTACGCGGACTAAATTTATGTCATTGCGAGGGCGCTAGCCCGAAGCAATCTTCACTTACGATGAGATTGCTTCGTCGCGAAGAACAAGAGCGCTTCTCGCAACGACATGACGAAGGAAATTACAACATGGCAAAAATCACAATGCGCGAGGCGATCTCGCAAGCTCTTATGGAAGAAATGGACCGCGACCCCAAAGTCTTTATCATGGGTGAAGAGGTCGGCGTTTGGGGCGGCACCTATGCCGTGACCAAAGGCTTTTATGACAAATACGGCGCGGCGCGTGTCAAAGATACACCGATTGCAGAAAACGCCATCATCGGCGGCGCGATCGGTGCGGCGATGGTGGGTCAACGCCCCATTGCGGAATTGATGACCATCAACTTTGGTTTCTCTGCGATGGACTACATTGTCAATCAAGCGGCAAAATTGCATTACATGTTCGGCGGACAGTTCACCCTCCCGATGGTCATTCGTGCGGTCGGCGGCGGCGGACGTCAGCTTGGCGCAACACACTCACAGACTCCCGATGCCATCTTCGCGCACTTCCCCGGCCTCAAAGTCGTCAGCCCTGGAACGCCAGAAGATGCCAAGGGTCTTTTGAAATCAGCTATCAGGTCGAATGATCCGATCCTTTTCATCGAACACGCAACCATGTACCAAGTCCGCGGCGAAGTGCCTGAAGGCGAGTACACCATCCCGATCGGAAAATCCAAAGTACAGCGCGCTGGCAAAGATGTGACCATCGTCACCTATTGCAAAGGTCTTGAGCTTTCGATGAAAGCCGCCGACGAACTTTCAAAGCAAGACATTGAAGTTGAAGTCGTTGACCTTCGCACTCTGCGCCCGCTCGATATGGAACCTGTGATCGAGTCGTTCAAGAAAACAAATCGCGCGGTCGTCGTTGAAGAAGGATGGAAATCCTACGGCGTCGGCTCCGAGATCGTCAGCCGCATTTATGAAGAGGCCTTCGATTACGTCGACGCGCCCATCATCCGCGTGGCGCAAAAAGAAGTACCGCTCCCCTACAACCGCACGCTCGAACAAGCCGCGCTCCCGCAGGTGGCTGACATCACCGCGGCGGTAAAGGAGGTTCTGAAATAATGGCTGAAACAATTTCCATGCCCAAACTCGGCTTCGATATGGCCGAGGGTTTGCTGGTCCGTTGGGTGAAACAAGTCGGCGAGACCATCAACAAAGGCGACGTGCTCGCCGAAATCGAAACCGACAAAGCCACCGTTGAAGTTGAATCTTCTGCAAGCGGTGTTGTCCTGCAACTCATCGTCGATCAAGGTACGATGGTTCCCGTCAATGCGCCGATTGCGGTGGTGGGTGTAGCAGGTGAAGTGGTCAGTGAGCAGAAGACGGAAGGCGGAAAGCAGCAGGTCGGATGAAAAGTCTGCGCCTCAAACTCCGCCGACAGTTGATTCTGCTCCCCAAGCAGTTGCTTCCACTGATGGCGCTCCCGTCAAAGCCAGCCCGCTCGCCAAAAAGTTGCGCGTGACCAAAAAGTGGACTTGTCCAAAGTTCAAGGCACTGGCCCCGGGTGGGCGCATTGTCCGCAAGGATATTGAAGCAGCGCTTTCCAGTGGGCAGTCATCAGCGAACAGTGTTCAGTCTGCGGAGCCAACACTTGCACCTGGCGCAAGTGCAGGTGTTACCAATTACTAATTACTCACGACGACAAAGTGATTGCCACAACAAAATTACGTCAAGCAATTGGACGTCGTCTCGTCGAATCCAAGACCACCATCCCGCACTTCTACGTCACTCATGAATTCAAGATGGACGCATTGATGGATATACGCAAGCAGGTCAATGCGTATTTGCCAGATAACGAAAAAGTATCAGTCAATGACTTTATTCTCAAAGGCGTGGCGTTGTCCCTGCGTCAGTTCCCTAACTTGAATGCCACTCTCAAAGGCACTGACATTATCCAATTCGGACATGTCAATGTCGGCGTGGCAGTCACCGTCCCCGGTGGATTGATGACCGTGGTTGTCAAAGATACCGACCTAAAGACATTGCGCCAGATCTCGGGCGAAGTCAAAGCCATGGCAGGCCGCGCCCGCGAAGGTAAGGTTAAGCCCGAAGATGTGGATGGTTCAACATTCTCCACTTCTAATTTGGGCATGTACGATGTCGAAGAATTCATCGCCATCGTCAACCCGCCCGAAGCTGGGATTTTGGCGATCTCCTCCGCACGAGAAGTTCCTGTTGTAGAAAATGGTGAGTTGAAAGTGGGCTGGAGAATGAAGGCTACCATTTCGGTAGACCATCGCATCAGCGATGGAGCCGAAGCGGCGCAGTTCATGCAAGCACTGGCGGGCTTCCTTGAAAATCCTGTCAGAATGTTGGTGTAGAAAACTTTTATTTATCGAAAGGAGAAATAGAAATGTCAACTAGAAATGCAGATGCAATTTGGACTGGTTCTTTAAAAGAGGGAAAAGGAACCATGAAGTTCGGCACCTATGAAGGCTCTTACACTTGGTCCTCTCGCTTTGAAGATGGTCAAGGCACCAACCCCGAGGAATTGCTCGGTGCGGCGCACGCAGGTTGTTTTTCGATGGCGCTCAGTTCCGGTCTTGGCAAGAATGGCTTCACTCCCACGCAGATACAAACTCAGGCGCAGGTTACACTTGAGGTGATCGATGGCAAGAGTCGCATTACCAAAATCCACCTGACCACTGAGGCGGTCGTACCTGATATCAGCGATGAAAAGTTCCAGGAAATCGCTACCGCCACAAAGGAAGGCTGTCCCGTTTCTGTGGCGCTGGCAAGCACACCGATCACATTGACCGCCCGCCTTTTATCCGCGTAAAAGAAAAAATAATGGCACAAAAATATCCGAAGCCGTAAAGACTTCGGATATTTTTATTTTGCCATCTCACATCTTGGAACGAATCACAGACGACAGCCGCTCCATTCCGATCTGTATATTTTCAGGTGTGACGCCGCCAAAGCTAACTCTCATACAATTGTTGTGGATGGGCTGTCCTTCCACAAAGAATTCCTTGCCCGGCATATAGGCCACTTTATGCTGTTTTGCCTCCTCCAGCATGGAAGTTGTATCCACATGCGCAGGCAATTCCACCCAAGTGAACAAGCCGCCGTCCGGGTAAACATAGTTCACCCCGTCAGGCAGCATGGACTTGATGCAGTCCATCATCACATCGCGGCGTTCACGATGAATATCCCGAATCAATTTCAGGTGCGGCTCGAACAACCCGCGGTTGAAGAACTCAGCGCATAGAATTTGCGTGACCACATTCGTATGGGAATTGGTGGCGGTTTTCGCATCATAGAATTTTTTGATGATCTCCTTCTCCGCATAGACAAAACCCAAGCGGGAGCCCGGTGAAAAAATCTTGGAGAAGCTGTTGGCATAAATCGTGTTACCAGTCTTATCAAAGTATTTGATTGGCGGCAACACATCTCCGCTATATCGCATCTCGCTGTAGGGATCATCTTCTAAAATGACGATATCATAGCGGCTGCCCAGTTCAGCGAGAGCCCTCCGCCGCTCCAAACTTGTTGTCCGCCCGGAAGGATTCTGAAAAGTAGGAATTACATAGATCATTCTGGGATGATGCTGTTTGATCTTTGCTTCTACATCTTCAATGACCAATCCTTCGTTATCTGTCTCACAGGCGATACATTGAGCTTCGAACATCCTGAAAACCTGAACAGCCTGTACAAAGGTGGGCGACTCAACCAAAACAACATCCCCCGGCTCCAGATATAAATTGCTGACAAGATTCATATTTTCCATGCCGCCGGATACGATCATGACATTTTCCATTCCAGCTTGAAGTCCTTTGGGGAGCAAAAGCCGGTCTATGGCGGCCTGACGAAGGTCTGGAATGCCGATGGGGTTCCCGTATTGGAGAGCCTGGACCCCGCGACGGTCCCTTGTAAGCACTTCATTCGCGATTCCGTGGATCAACTCCACTGGAAGCGCCTCTTTTGCCGGGGCACCTCCGCCAAAGGAGATGGTATCCGGGTCGGTCATCGATTCAAATAGATATCGAATCACATCCGCAGTTGATTGCATATAAGCCATACGTTTGGCGAATCCCGGCATAAAATTAACTTCTCTCCTTTATGAGTAACTGGAAATTTTTTCTTTTAGCGTACAGATTTTTTATTACGGCAGATAATACTTGACAAGTAATTGTGGACGATCGGCTGCGTTTTTTGCATTTCCGGAGAAGAACATCAAGTAATCGTTATTTCGATCATCATTATCGTCAATCTGAAAACCGAGACGGATCTGCGTCTCTCCAATCAGATTTATGAACGGAAAAGCGGTACTATCCAATACAGACCAATACCAACCTCCAACCGGGTTGCCTTGCATAATGCCGATCGAATATCCATCAGCAGGGGCTTGGAAATCTGAAATCTGCAAAGCGCCGATGCTAAATGGACCAAAACTGCCAAAAGCGCCCTTACGAATATCCAGCGAGATATTCTTGTGTGTGTTGAACGGGTCTGCACCGAGATTTCCCTGTCTCTTGATCATTAGGATGACCTGGTCAATGACTGCATTGTCGGGCAGTCCGCCGGTAGGAAATTGTAAAACAGCACGATACATGCGGTCACGAGCGTCATCGCCGAGGATAAATGTAGCTGCATTGGAGTTTTTTGTGCCACCTTTATTGGTATTTTCATTTGATTCAAGTATCCACCCGTCGTTTGCTGCATTGGAGTTGAAGACGCCGCTTACTATGGTGACTGGGGGTCTGTAGACTGTGTACATTTCTCCCAAAGTAAAGTTGGCATTACCGACCCCAGATCCGCCCAACGGTTTACCTGAGGCATCCAGAACGCTGTCATTATCTACGAGGTCGAGACGAAGATTGCCAATTCCGCTCCCGACAGCGACAGAGGCTGTGTAAGAATTGCCAGATCCACTCACAGCTTGGACGGATGCGCCGGTCAGACCATCAGTCATGACTGGCATAAAATCCCCGGAATCCAAACCGCTGACAGTCTCAGAGAAAGTCACCATATAACGCACTGTGTTACCAGAAGCCGGGTTGGGGTCAGCGCGCAAAATGCTGACAGCTACCGGCGCGGTCTTATCGATCGTATACACTCCACCGCTGATAAAGGTCCCATTACCTGCTCCCACCCCACCAAGCGGATTTGTCAGGGTATCCACAATGCTATCGTTATCCAAAAGATCCAGACGCAGTGTTCCATCACCCGTGCCGGTATTAACCGAAACGTTGTAAACAGCCCCTGCACCACTTACCTCAGAGATAGTCGCATTAAGAATTCCGCCATTCGTGAACAAACCAAAATCTCCCACATCCACACCGCTGACGTCTTTAGAGAAGATTACTGAAAAATGCAAAATATCAGCGCCATTGATATTTGGTTCAACGAGCGCTATATTAGCAACGGTTGGAATGGTTTTTTCGATGGCATACAAATCTCCGGAAGTGAAATTACCGTTTCCTGCGCCCACCCCACCCAAAGGGTTATTCACCATATCCGCGATCGAATCATTATCCATCAGATCTAATCGGAGCGTGCCATCCCCAAAGCCAGTATTAACACCAACCCTATATGTTGTAACAGTTTCAGGAATTACACTCGTGATGGAAGTTCCTACGATGGCTGGGCTGGTGACAATCAAAAAATCGGCAGCATCAACCCCACTCACCGATTCTGAAAATGTGACCGTGAATTTCACTTCGGCAGCCCCAATCGGGGTCGCATCTGCACGGACGATGGATATAACCACGGGAGGAGGATCAACCGCCCGTTCGAACGCGCCTACATCCGGAGCCTTACCTGAAAACTGATCATTAATTCCAGGAATGACAACCCCCTTATCAATATTTAAGCTAGATAAAAGCAGCGTGAAATCACCGCTGGCAGGGCTGGTCAAACCCGGTGCAACTTCATATCCATTACATTCAAGCCCACTCGCTGTACAAAATTTCGCAACGGAACTATACAAGATATTCGCCCATTTAAAATGATTGACATCAGCTGTGCGAGTTGTGTACCAATTGTCATAATTCCAATCATGCCCACTGGAACCCGAAGGGACAGCATTAATGGAATACGCCGTACTACTAAAGATATTATTACGCATCACGGCATTGTATACGGGGCTGATCAAAAAAATCGCGTCCGCATTACCTGCATTTGTCCAGACGGTGTTATGGTAAATAAATACTATGCCGTCGGAATTTCTATCCCATTTAACGGCCATACCGGTATAGTTTGTGATGGTCGAGCGCAGCATCCAAACCGGCCCCATCGTGATCGGGGCGAGTGAAACACCAACAAAAGCCGAATCAATGGTGTTATTTCGAAAACGATGATTTATACATGCGCCTTCCGGTTCCAGAGCATCATCACTGATCTGGTGAATGTAGTTATTGTAAATATCCGCATCAAAAGCAAGCGTAGAATTTTCGAGCGCACCGGAAGAACCTGTATAGATGCCGTTGAAAAAGTTATGAATATCGTTATTACGCACGATTGCCCCGGTTCGCCCTCTTACAACGATCGCGGTCCCCTCCATTGAACTACCTTTGACCGCCTTCCAAGGCCATTCATTCACCGGGGGGTCATAGATCTCGTTATACTCGACACGCGTATCATTTCCTTGATTCTCATTCCCAGTCCAGTTGAAATAGACGCCTAATTGCATATTGTGGATTTTATTTTTGCGCACTACCAGATGAGATGCATTCAGAGTACATACGCCGCACCGATTGTAATATCGCATTTCAAAGCCTTCGATCCAGATCCAATCACGGCTATTCACGTCAAAAGCATGCAACTGTCGTGGAACTTGCCAAGTATGGTTCGAAGGATCGTCCAAACTGCGGATATATAAATTAAAAGTATTTGGGTCAAGATACCAGCCCTCTGTCATGCTTGTATTGCCATGCCCGGTCGACGAGAATAACATCGAAAGGGAATCGTAATTGTAAAAACGGTTCCCATCGCGGGCGAGGTATCCAAGCTGTGCACCGATATTCCTTTGCCAGACCCGCGTCTTGCCTTCGTATTGTGTCCATGCGTTCCCAGTGAGCGTCTCGGACCCATCCAGGATCGCGCCACTCCCCTCCGCCTTGACTTGGATCCAATTATTGGCAGTGCCTGAAGCTGGAAAAGTTACCATCTCGCGATAGATACCATCTGCCACCAAAACTTGTGCGCCAGGAACAGCCTTATTTACACCTTCTTGAATGGTTCGAAACGGCGCCAAGACCGAACCATCGCCGCCGGAAGGCGCATCATCATTGACATGTATCACAGCCGTGGGAGTGAATGACAGATCAGTTGCCTGTGTAGTAATTGTGCCGCTGATCTCCACTGTTCCATCCAGCACTTTCACATCGTAAGATGTCAATGGAGAGAGTCCAAACAAACTGCCCATCAGGCGGCCATCGTCAATGCGCACGAGCGCATGACCGCTACGCCAAGCAGATTCACCGCTCTGGCGATACAACAGATCAGCTTTTTTCGGAAGTCCAGTCCCAGTGACAGCAACACCAATAGTTTCAATATTGGGATAAAGATTCAGTTGGGTAAAAACAACCAGATTCGACCTTTTCTCGAAATTAAAATTGGTTTCTTTGCCAGGTACGGCAAGTGAGGTCCCGAATCCCCATGAAATAATGGACAGTATTAATATCAGTAAAATGGGAAGCTTTTTCATTTTGGCTCCTTCACCATCGATTCTAACTCTCTTAATGGAAATTTGGACAGAAGAATTAAATATAATAAGCGCAAGGTTTCGACCTGCGCTTATTATTGGCATCCTATACCAATTCGATTATTTTCTTACTTCACATGCTCATGGAGTTGAATATCCACAGTCAAGATGTGATTTACGATCCAGCGCGCGAGTTCAACGATGGTATGGTGTAGAACTTGATTATCTAAATCTGTTGAATTTTTCCATTGTTCATACAGTTTTCCAAATTTTAGCCTGTATTCGTCGTGAGCTTTTTTATTCTCTTCCGCGACAAAGCATTGATATTGATTCATGATCCATTCTTCCGTGTTGAAATGCCACTCCGCATAATACTGAAGAAAATCCAAAATCCCACCGATGGTTTTTCTATCCGCCCCGCCGGCTTCGGCCTCCACCAGTTCATTAAACTTATTAATCAATTCACGATGTTGATCGTCAATTTCCATTGCGCCAGTCGCCATTGCATTATTCCATTCAAACATAATACTCTCCACTACTCTTTCTACAATCTGATACGTTATGCAGTATATTTTGCGAGTATAGCACGCCAGAACTACTCCACGACCTTACAGATGCCCCCTATTCTTTGCTTCCAAATAATGAATCGTGTTTCTGTTTTTATTTTCCAAATGATAAAATTTAAACATTAAATTCCTGAGACCCAATTTAATCAATAAAGAGGTTTTATCAATGAAAAAAGATTTAAGGGCTTTGAACAATCAAACCCGAAAAGCATGGGAAGCGAATGCAGAAGTTTGGGATAAACGCATGGGAGTTGATGGAAATGACTTCTTCAATATCCTGTGCTGGCCCGCTCTCAAATCTCTCCTTGACTTGAAACCTGATATGCATATATTGGACATCGCGTGCGGCAACGGATTGACTACGAGCAGGCTGGCAAAAGCAGGGGCACAGGTAACCGCTTTTGACTTTTCCTCACCCCTGATCGAATACGCAAAAAACCATACTGCTCATTTCAACTCACAGATAAAGTATCGTGTCATTGACGCCACAAATGAATCTCAACTGCTTTCTCTTGGAAAAAACAAATTCGATTCCTCGTTATCCAATATGGCGTTATTTGACATGGCGGATATTGAGCCGTTATTCCGCACCCTGCCAAAATTGCTAAAGCCAAACGGAACTTTTGTTTTCAGCATCACTCATCCTGCATTTAACAACGCATCTGCAATGCATATCATCGAGGAGTTTGACAACGGCGAGATCAATACTGTGTACTCCATCAAAGTCTCACGCTACATGACGCCCCACCATCAGCGTGGACTCGCTCTTCGAAACCAGCCCAAACCACAGGTATATTTTGACCGTCCAATTCAATATTATCTAAATCTAGGTTTCAAAAATGGATTCATCCTCGATGGTTTTGAAGAACGCGCATTCCCGCCTGAAGTTCCGCAAACACATCCTCTTGGCTGGGGTGGAAAATTCAGCGAACTCCCTGCGGTTATCGTGGCAAGGATGAGGCTGGTTTCTTGAATTTCGTTTATCTCCTCATCGAGTTTCTTGACGAGTTGGTCTTCGGCCTCGGCGAAACCGCCTGGCCGCTCATTCGCACAGACCTGCATCTCACCTACACCCAGATCGGCCTGCTGCTAAGCGTGCCCGGCATGATCGCGGCATTCATTGAGCCCTTCCTCGGCATTCTCGGTGACGTGTGGAAGCGCCGTCTGCTCATCCTCGGCGGTGGAGTTTTCTTCACATTCTCACTTGTTCTCACGGCAGTCAGTAAAAGTTTTCATCCGATATTAATATCATTCATAATATTCAACCCTGCGTCAGGCGCATTTGTCAGTCTCTCGCAAGCCACATTAATGGACTCTGCTCCCGAGCGTCACGCGCAAAACATGGCACGCTGGACATCCGCTGGCTCGCTTGGAAATGTATTTGGTCCGATCCTGCTTGGATTGTTCGTCTATTTTGGTCTCGGCTGGCGCGGAGCGTACGCCCTCGCAGCGGCGATTTCAGCACTTTGCCTGCTCGCCGCGTTTCGCCTCGTGCCGCCTGATGACGAATCCATCTCTCATCTGCCAAGTTTCAAAAGTGTTTTCGACGGATTTCGTTCCGCCCTCTCTGCGCTCAAACGCCGCGAGGTCTGGCGCTGGCTGCTTCTGCTTGAAGCGTCCGATCTTATGCTTGATGTGCTCCTTGGATTCCTCGCACTCTACTTTGTAGACGTCGCGCAAGCTACCCCAACGCAAGCAGGCATCGCTGTTACTGTTTGGCTCATAATGGGTATGCTCACCGACTTTATCTTCATCCCATTTATTGACCGTCAGCCTGACAGCATGAAATTCCTTCGCAGAACTGCAACTCTTGAGTTGTTCGCTTTTTCAATTTTCCTGCTCGTTCCAGGCTTCATTCCCAAACTTATCACGATTGTCTTCGTCAACATCTTCAACACAGGCTGGTATCCCATTTTGAAAGGCAATTTGTATTCCGCGCTGCCCGGGCAAAGCGCCAGCATTATGGCAATTGAATCAGTTACTACGCCGATCGCAAAACTTCTTCCGCTTTTCGTCGGCCTGCTTGCAGATCAATTCGGTTTGGGCATCGCCATCTGGCTCTTGTTACTTGGCCCGCTTGCCCTTATGATTGGTCTCCCCCGCCATGACAAACCCTAACACCTCAATCTACATCCACATTCCCTTCTGCAGACACCGCTGCGCATACTGCGACTTCAATACCTACGCCGGTCAGGAGGATTCGATTCCCGCTTATGTAAACGCACTCATCAACGAAATCAATTTTGTTGGACAACACGTCGAGCAGATGAACATCCACACCGTCTTCTTTGGAGGTGGGACTCCCTCGCTTCTTTCCGCGCCGCAATTTGATTCCATACTACGGGCATTACGCTCCACCTTTACATTGACCGCTGACGCGGAAGTCAGCATCGAAGCCAACCCCGGCACGATTTCACCTGAAAAATTAAACGGCATCCGCAAAGCAGGCATCAACCGCATCAGCTTCGGCGTGCAATCTGCCAACACCGAAGAACTGCGCATGCTCGAACGCATCCACGATTTCTTCACCGTCATCGAAGCCGTGTCCACCGCACGAAAAGCAGGCTTCGACAACCTCAACCTCGACCTCATCTACGGCCTCCCCGAGCAGACTCTCGCCTCATGGCAAACCACCCTCCATCGCATCGTTGACCTGCATCCCGAACACATCTCTGCTTACGCACTGACTCTCGAACACGGCACTCCTTTTGGGCGCTGGTCATCCAAAGGCCTGCTTCCCCTCCCCGACCCCGATCTCGCCGCCGAAATGTACGAATACGCGGAAGAGTTTTTGGAAAGCAACGGGTATGTGCATTATGAGATATCAAATTGGGCAAAAGCAACTGCAGAAAGCGGAACGCAGAATGCAGAATCAAATTCATCATTCATCATTCATCATTCATCATTTGTTTGCCGCCATAATCTCCAATACTGGCACTCCCTTCCATATCTGGCCTTCGGCGCAGGCGCGCACGGATATGCCAACGGCTACCGTTACTCAAATGTTTTACGAATCAAAACTTATATTGAAAGACTGGTCACTGACAACCGTCCACTGACCACTGAATTTCCCCTCTCCCCCGCAACCGTCAACCAGCATAAACAGACATCGAAAGATGACATGTCTGAGTACATGCTGAACAATCTCAGACTAACAAATGCCGGAGTAGCAGAATCAGATTTCAGATTAAGATTCGGAAGCGGGCTTTTGGAAGTCTATCCAAAGGAAATTGAAGAGCTTGTCAAAAATGGGCTGCTTGAAATCAAAACCTCCGAGGTCTTGAAGACCTCGGAGGTTTACAGGCTTACCAAACGCGGAAGACTCTTGGGAAATCAAGTCTTCTTGCGGTTTGTCTAATTACTTCTTCTTTGCGACCTTCTTAACAACTTTCTTTGCGACAGCCTTTTTAGCAACAGGCTTCTTCGCAACTACTGGTTGATGCTTCAATGCTGCATGAGCCGCGGCCAAACGTGCGATCGGCACACGGAACGGGGAACATGATACGTAGTTATTACCGATCATGTGACACCATTCAATTGAGTTAGGATCGCCACCGTGTTCACCGCAGATACCCACTTCAAGGTTCGGGCGGGTCTTGCGGCCTTCGTCAATAGCCCATTGCATGAGCTTGCCTACGCCTTCACGGTCGATCGTTTGGAAAGGATTCGTACCGAGAATGCCCTGCTCTTGATAGGTGATGAGGAAGTTGCGCTCGGCATCGTCACGTGAATAACCATAGGTCATTTGTGTGAGGTCGTTGGTGCCGAAGGAGAAGAACTCGGCCTGTTTCGCCACTTCCTGTGCGGTCACTGCGGCGCGAGGAATTTCGATCATCGTACCGAATTTATATTCGAACTTGATCTTCTTTTCCGCCATGACAGCAGAAGCGATGCGCAACAGACGGGGTTGGATCCATTCCAATTCCTTGACTGTGCCTGTGAGCGGGATCATGACTTCGGGCTTCACGACAATTCCACGCAGGGTGCAGTCAGCGGCGGCTTCAAAGATGGCGCGCACCTGCATCTCGACGATCTCAGGCATGACGATGCTCAAACGCACACCGCGCAAACCCATCATCGGATTCGATTCGTGCATTGCCTTGATGGACTCAAGCAAATCTTCCTTTGCTTTCAAACCATCAGTCTGGCCTTTGACGCGCATTGTAATAACTTCTTCGAGCAATGCTTCTTCATCAGGCATGAATTCATGCAATGGCGGGTCGATCAAGCGGATGATAACGGGGTAGCCATCCATCGCTTCAAAGAGACCGTCAAAATCCTTGCGCTGGGTCGGCAGAAGTTTGTTGAGTGCGGCAGTACGTCCGTCGCTGGTATCCGAGAGGATCATTTCCTGAACGATGGGTAAACGCTCAGGCTCAAAGAACATGTGCTCGGTACGGCAGAGACCGATACCAACAGCGCCATAAGAGCGGGCGCGGCGCGCATCTTTCGGGTAATCTGCATTCGCCCAAACTTGCAGACCGCGTGTCGGTCCGCCGTTTGGCGCAGAGCGAATATTCTTGCGGGCAGAGATCTCGTCAGCCCAATTGAGCAGGGTCAGCAGATCGGTCTGTTCTTCGAGACTCGGCTCTGAGGTCGGGATCTTTCCAGCGAACACTTTACCAGTCGTGCCATCAACAGAGATCCAATCGCCTTCTTTGAGAGTTATTTCTCCAACGTTCATCACCCGTTTTTCGAGATCGATCTTGATCGCGGATGCACCCACAACGCAAGGGATACCAAACTGACGCGCAACAACTGCCGCATGGGAAGTTGCTCCGCCCTCGCTGGTTAATACGCCCTTTGAGGCGATCATGCCATGCACATCATCGGGCTTGGTGAACGGGCGCACCATGATGGTATCCTGTTTGCCTTCTTTCGCCATCTTCTCAGCCATATCGGCATCAAAGTAGATCTGACCAACAGCCGCGCCTGGAGAAGCATTGACGCCCTTCGCGACAAAATGACCATCCTTTTCAGCCTGATTCATTGCAGAGTCATCGAACTGCGGGTGAAGCAGTGAATCCACGTTATCGGGAGTCACACGCTTGACAGCTTCTTCCTTGGTGATGAGTTTTTCATTCGCCATATCAACAGCCATCTTAACGGCGGCCTTGGCGGTGCGCTTACCAATGCGGGTCTGGAGCATCCACAGTTTTCCGCGCTCAATGGTGAACTCGACATCCTGCATATCGTGATAATGCTTTTCGAGCTTCGCAGTGATGTCCATGAATTGCTTGTACGCCTTGGGCATCTGGTTGACAAGATTTTGGATCGGGTCCGCATTGCGGATACCCGCTACCACGTCTTCACCCTGCGCGTTGATGAGATACTCACCCATCATCAAGCTATCGCCTGTGGAGGGATTACGTGTAAACGCCACACCAGTCGCAGAGTCATCGCCCATATTGCCAAACGCCATTGTGCAGATATTAACCGCGGTTCCAAGCGTGTGTGAAATTTTTCCTTGTTGCGATAATCTACAGCGCGTTTGCCGTTCCATGATCTGAACACAGCTTCTGTGGAAAGTTCCAACTGTTTGAACGGATCCTGCGGGAAGTCTTCGCCGGTCTTGGACTTGTAAGCGACCTTGAATTTTTCAACGATCGCCACCCAATCTTCGGCTTGCATGTCAGTATCATTCTTGTAGCCTTTTTCAGCTTTATAAGATTCGAGCGCATGTTCAAAGACTTCATCGCCCGTGTCCATCACAACGGAACCGAACATCTCGATCAAGCGGCGATATGAGTCATACACAAAACGCGTATTGCCCGTCGCCTTTACCATGCCTTCCGCCACTTTATCGGTCAGACCGATATTGAGGATCGTATCCATCATGCCCGGCATCGAGAACTTGGCGCCGGAGCGGCAGGAAACCAAAAGCGGATTCTTGGCATCGCCAAATTTTTTACCAGTCGCTTTTTCAATGGCTTTGAGCGCCTTCAATTCCTGATCCCACATCCCGACGGGAAACTTATTTGCTTTCTGGTACGCGTTACAAGCTTCGGTTGTCACGGTAAAAAACGGCGGGACAGGAACGCCCGCGCGAGTCATATCCATCAAACCTGCGCCCTTGCCACCTACAAGGCTTTTGACACTGTCCCACGAACCACGGGAAACTTTCTCGACTTCTTTAACTTCGTTAAAGAGATAAACCCACTTATTCATAGTAACTCCTATATGTAATGATTTTCACGAAAACGCTAAAGTATTCTACCAAAAATAACAAAAATGACAACTGACAAACATCACCAAAAAATATTCAATCTGTAAACTCATTGCAAAGTTGAATGGTAAACAAATCAAGGATAATAAAGAATAGGAAAAATATGCCTACAAAAATACTTGTAATTGATGATGACGTGGCCATTACCGAGTTAATGGGTATGTTGCTCAGAACACATGGCTTTGAAGTAATTACAACCAATTTTGGCACAGAGGGAATTCGCTTGACAGCAGAAAAATGCCGGATGTAGTATTGCTTGACCTGATGATGCCAGATCAGGATGGCTGGCAGGTGTGCAAGTCCATTCGAGTGTTTAGCAACATTCCCATCCTCATCCTTTCAGCGGTAAACGATCCAAGCATTGTAGCCAGTGTATTGGACGCGGGCGCGGATGATTTTCTTGTAAAGCCAGTCCCAAGCGGCGTACTCGTTGCACACATACGGAAGATGGTCAGGCAATCCGACCTGGTCAATAATTTAAATTTGAATAATAGCTCTCAGCTTGTCACGCATTCACACTCGCTTCTTCCTTAGCTACAAATCTACTCGTGTTTCAAATAAAATGACCCGTCGCTGATAAAAAAAACGGCGGGTCATTTCTAAATTAATCCCAATTTCATCTAATAAAGTGCATCAACCCATCAGCAACTTGCCGTGGGAATTCCATCATCGGCATGTGACCCGCGCCTTTCAATTCAAACAACTTTGCAGAAGGCTTTACTGACACTATATCTATTGCGCGTTCTATTGGAATCAGCTGATCAGAATCACCATGAATAAGCACCAAGGGAAACTCGAGAGCCGCAAGCATTGACATAGAATCTGCACGCTCTGCCATCGCCTTAAGCGCTCCAGTCACAGCCTGCCTGCTTTGCCGTCCGATCAATTCTCGTACGAACGCCCTCACGCCTGTTTCATTCGATAATTTTGGGGTCATAGAGTCAGCAACACGCCCACGCCTTTTTCATCCACTTCGGCGGCGGTTTGTACCTGCGTTCTTTTCTTCGGGAGTATCTGCTCCAGCTTGCGAGGCGATCGGCTAATCGCTAACACGCTAGGGATATTTCCTCGGCAAAAGCCAGTGAGATATAACCGCCCATTGAATGTCCTGCCAGTATGGCTTTTCTCAATTCCCAGATGATCCAATAAACTAATCAAGATCATCCGCCATATCTGAGATCGTATATCCTGATGGCGTTGTAGTGGATTGACCAAATCCACGCAGGTCTGGCGAGATCCATCTTTTTTTCCAACAAAGGCGTCAGGTCATTTCCTTATACTTGGATCAAGGGATAGCCATGCACGAGCATAAGCGGATTTCCTTTACCGCGACGTGTATAAGCCGAATTGCCCCCATCTACAAGCAGGTATTCATTCGTTTTACCTATTTCCATTTCACAGCCACTTTTAATTACTACCCGGCTTTGATCGATAATAGATG
>NZ_JADJSO010000057.1:0-12472 GCF_016711665.1 Candidatus Villigracilis saccharophilus | reverse complement strand
CACCTTCGCCGCCGTGGCGGGACGATCCATGACACCGCCTTGATGAATAAGAATCGGCGTGCCTTCTTTTGTGTACTCAAAATTCAAATACGCCTGACCTGTGATAAAGCGCTGACCATCAATGGCGCAGGAGGTGACGAAGCCAATGCGTTCGCCGTTCGCGTTCACCACGGGGTCGCCGTTGTGCGCCATGCGCACGCGCTGGTCATCGAAGGTGAAGCGGATGACGCCGCCCTTGCGTTCTTTTTCTCTTGCAACATAAGCATCGCGCCCGATGAACCACGGCTTGTACGGTTTGACGTAGGAACCAAATCCGCCTTCCGCTACGCCCAAATCTCTACCGTCAAATTTACCAGAGCCCAATCCCATTTCGTGACCATACAACGGCAAGCCTGCTTCGGTTCTCAAAGAATCTCTTGCGCCCAAGCCGATGGCTTTCACGCCGAACTGCTCGCCAGCTTTCATCACCGCCAGCCAGAAATCCACGGCGCGTTCGGGATGGACGAATAATTCAAAGGCCATCTTCTCGCCTGTGTAGCCCGTGCGCGAGACGATCAGATCAAATCCGCCAACCACTGCATCGCAAAGTTCAGTTCTCTTCAACTTCATAATGCGCGCGCGGGTCGCATCGTCCACGCCCATTGCCAGCAGCGTGTCGCGGCTCTTCGGTCCCTGCAGGGCAATATCCACCCGCATTTCAGAACCAGATTTCGGTTCACGCAGGTTGCGGATGTTCGCTTCATAGCCGTACGTCCGCGCCCACGGTCGGCCGTTGTCAATTTTTACTTTGCCATCGCGCACGCTTTCGAGCCATGTGCGATCCTTGTCATCGTTCGACGCGTTCACGACCACGAGATAATTATCCCAGCCGCGGCGATAGATGAGCGTGTCATCGATCACGTCCGCATCGGGGGTCAGGAAGTGCGAATACAAGACTCGCCAGGCTGCAGCCCGCCGCAGTCATTGCCGCAGACCGTATCGAGGAACGAAGCCGCATCCGCGCCGCGCACATCGTACACGCCCATGTGCGAAACATCGAACAGCCCCGCCGCATTGCGTGTGGCAAGGTGCTCCTCAAAGATCCCCGTGTACTGCACAGGCATTTCCCAACCTGCGAAGGGAACCATTCTGCCGCCCAAGTCTCTATGGACTTGATTCAACGCTGTTTTCTTTAACTCGCCTTCAGCTTCGTTCCAGACGAAAGGCGGCAGCGCTTCACCCTTTAACTGTGGGTTGACTCCAACGAACCAGGGGCTTGACTCCACCTTTGAGCGGGGGAACCGTGGCTGATAATTTCGCCTTGACCTCGTTGACCACAAATGCACCAGGCATACGCTTCGCGCTGAAATCTTTTGTTCCATCCACATTGAAGGATGTGTATCCATCCGAAAGGTCACGCAGCCAGGTGGCCACTGCCGAAGCATTCTTTTCAGGCACTTGCAGTTGATAGGTGTTGTTGTCCACGTTCTTCAACAATCCCTTCACAACACCTTTCGGAGTTGCAATGGATGTGACTTGTGTCTTGCCCTTCTTCAATGCAGAGAGATCAGAAGACACCGCGAAATCCAATACCTGACGAATGCGCTGTCCACTTAATTCATACACGCCTGTCTTAGCTTTATCATCACTGTAATAGAAATGTGGGTAACGAGTCTTCTTGAATTTGAAATCAATACCAGCGCTTTCAGCCAACTTTCTAACCTTCAACTTGGCAGCATTCAACACGTTGAAATCCAATTTGGCGCGGCGCTGTTTGCCTTTCTTGACGGTATCCACGCTGTGAGGCGCACATGCCAGAAGCACATCGGCGATGATGTCCGCCAGTTGACGCGATTGCTTTTCATTAAATCCGCGCTGAGTGATCCACGGCGTGCCGAGGCGGATGCCGCTTGGGTCAGCCGAATTCTTGTCACCAGGGATGGTGTTGCGATTGACCACCACGCCGACAATATCCAAAATGCGCGCGGCCTGATCACCACTTAATTTCGTGCCATCTTCACCGACGACAGTGGTGCAGTCCACATTCAGCATGTGAGTATTGGTTCCGCCGAACGGCACGCGCAGTCCGCGCTTGGTGAATTGGTCAACCATTGCCGCCGCGTTCTTGATCGTCTGCGCTTGTAACTGTTTAAATTGTTTGGTCTGCGCAAGTTTGAAGGTCAACGCCAGCCCAGCGAATACGTTGACGTGAGGTCCGCCCTGTTCACCGGGGAAGACAGCCTTGTCGATCTTCTTGGCAATTGCCGCATCCGTGGTCATCAAGACTGCGCCGCGTGGGCCGTCAAGGCTCTTGTGAGTCGTAGACATGATCACATGCGCAATGCCTATCGGTGAAGGCACAACGCCCGCCGCGACGAGTCCGCCGATGTGGGAAATATCCGCGAGGAAATACGCGCCGACTTCATCCGCGATCTCACGGAACTTCTTCCAATCTGGAACCCATGAATAGGATGAATAACCTGCGATCAACAGCTTGGGTTTGTTCTCCAAAGCCAAAGCGCGGATCGCGTCATAGTCAAGTTTCTCATTCGCATCAATGGTGTAATGCACAGCCTTGAACCATTTGCCGCTGCGGTTGACCGATGAGCCATGAGAGAGATGTCCGCCGTGCAGGAGGTTAAGTCCCATCACGGTATCGCCGAGATTCAACAAGGCTTGATAGACCGCGTTGTTGGCGGGAGCGCCCGAAAGCGCCTGCACGTTGACGAAGATCTGATCCGCTGTGATTCCATTTGCGGCGAATGCTTCTGCCGCGCGTCGGCGGGCGAGGGCTTCGACAGCGTCCGCATATTCCACGCCTTTGTAATAGCGCGGGTCACCGTTGCGGCGATAATGAGCAAGTCGCGCGGGATAATCGAGAATTTCTTCCTCGGTCATCCAACGCGACTCTTCGTCGGGGTAGCCTTCTGCATAAATGTTCTGGAACGCCGAAGCCAACGCTTCACGGGTCGCCATCGGCGCAGTGGATTCGCTTGGGATCAGGATCAACTTCCTCGCCTGCCTTTCAGCTTCCAGTTGGGTCAGATCGAAAACATCAGGGTCAAGCTTGGCCAGGTCGCCACGAAATAAAAAATCGGACATTGTATTCTCCTTTTGAGAGTTGGTTTTTGGAATTGTCAGACAGTTGAATTGTAGGACGGGAAGGGGGGAAGGTCAAGTGAGAAATGGCATGTCCCTATTGTATTTGGTCCACAATCTTGCTATTATGGATGTGGGGATTATTGTTGGTATATTACGATTTTTTATCGGTGTTCAAATTCTTGAAAAGTTTACATTTCATGTCTCATCGCTGCAGATAATATTTGGCGGCATTGATCTGATACCCTAACTTGGACGCTTACAGGTTATCAGGGAGCAAATAGCGAAACCGGCCTTTCTGGCCGGTTATTTGTTTTAAGTTCCGGGAGGGAACACCATGAACATAAAAAAGATTTTCAATCTGATAATGGCAATTATTTTTGTCTTTTCGCTTTTTGGGATGCCTGTATCAGTACTAGCACAAGAACCGCAACCTAGCCTCAGCCTGAACATAATTGAGTACCCTACCATATTAAGTGGACAAGCCGCCGGAATCACTATCGCTCCAGATGGTAGTGCTTGGTTTGCTGAGTGGGGCAGTCCCATGGTCGGGCGAATCACCACAGATGGAACGGTCACTGAGTTTTATAACGGATGCAACAGTGTCGATACCATTCTGGGCCCGGATGGCAACATTTGGTTCACTGGCATGTTATACGGTGACCCTCCAGGAGGATACTTGGGTCGGATTACGCCAGATGGTTCAGTGACGAAGTTCCAAATCCCTACACAATACCAATTTTCTCCTAGTAATCTCACATTAGGTCCGGATGGGAACATCTGGTTCACTGAAGGAAGTGGTTTGATCGGAATGTTTACAATGGATGGATCTTTCACAGAATATCCTGGTTATGTGGATACACCAAGTGGAATTACAGCTGGTCCGGATGGTAATCTATGGTACACAGGTTATGGAAACAGCATGATTGCAAAGATTACTTTGGATGGACAGGTTTCCCTGTATCCAGTTCCCTCTGGAGGTGCTAACCCGACCGATATTGTGACTGGACCGGATGGGAACTTGTGGTTTGTAGAATATTGGGGACCAAGTGTAGGTCGAATAACACCCGACGGGGTCATCACCGAGTACCCTCTCTCCTCAGGTTATGGAACTACGGCTATAACCGTGGGTACAGACGGTAACTTATGGTTCGCCGAGCCTTGGAATGACAAAATTGGCCGTATTACAACATCGGGTGTAATGACAGAATATTCCCTGCCTGCTGGAAGTGCTCCAAGCCAACTTGCTGCCAGCCCGGATGGAAGCATCTGGATCTCCCTGTCAGGAAGTCATAAGATTGCACGGATCCTGGTGGACCAGCCGCCGGTTGCAGATGCCGGAATTGATCAGACTGTATTTGCAGGTCAGTCTGTTACCTTGAGCACATCGGCATCATCCGATCCTGATGGCGGCGCGCTGACATATGCTTGGGATCTCAATAACGATGGTCAATATGACGATGCCAGCGGAGTAACCGCTGCAATATCATTCAATCAAATCGGAGATCATATTATTGGACTACGCGTGACAAATGATGGCGGATTAAGTGATACGGATACAGTCACAGTAACCGTTTTACCCTGGACACTGAAAGGTTTCCTCCAGCCTGTGGATATGAACGGTGTCTACAACATTATCAAAGGCGGTAGTACCGTGCCATTGAAATTTGAGATATTTGCTGGCTCTACCGAGCTTGCTGACATTGCTTACATCAAGAGTTTTACATATGCCCAAACATCCTGTGATACGAATGCAATTACTGATGAGATTGAGACAACAGCAACGGGTGATACCAGTCTGCGCTATGATGCGGCATCCGGGCAGTTCATCTACAATTGGAAGACACCCAACACTGCTGGAAAGTGTTATCGGGTGACCCTGACCACATTCGATAACTCGATATTGGCGGCTTATTTCAAACTCAAATAATTCATGCCAAGTATAAGAGGATGGGATCATCGCTTATTAGGAGTAAAGAACCATTAAAGCTTGACAGGTCATACAACCTGTCAGGCAGCCTCATAAAACTACAAAATTCTCTTTCAATTTTTAACATGCTCTTTATGGAGAAGTATGGCATGAAATTTTATTATGGAGGCACAAAGGGATAGATATTATTCTCTGCCTGTGTATGAAATTTAGGCGGCTTTGATCTGATAACCTAACTTGGACGCTCACGGGTTATAAGGGAGCTAATAGCGAAACCGGCCTTTCTGGCCGGTTATTTGTTTTAAACCAACTTAAGTTCCGGGAGGGAACACCATGAGTACAAAATTTGCTGACAAGATATTTCGCATGATTTTCATCTTTGTGTTTGTAGTGGGGACGGTCTGGATGCCTGGCAATACAAGGGCAACTGCCCCATCAATGGCAATGCTTTGCCGAGATCAGAACACGCTGGTTTTTTCGGCGGGGGCCCCGCCCCCCGCCCCCCCCGCCCCCCCATTCCCCAAAAACCGGGTTGGTCCCGCCTGGACTGGCCGGTCGGGGCGGGGCGCCCGCCCCCCTCCCCCCCCCGCCACACAGCAACAATACTAAAATTCTGGATCCGTGTTTTTTGTAATTTCTTTAAATTAACAAATTTTCCCCCCCCCCCGGGGGGCCGCGGTTCTTTATAAAACAAAAATTTGTGGGGGGACCTTCTTCCCGCCTGCAACAACTTCAAAATGGGGGGAGGGAACCTTTCCCGCCCGGGGGGCCCCCCCTGGCGGGAAAAAAAGTCCGAACCAATTTTTTTTCCCGGGCCCCCCCCCGGGCCCCCGGGCACCGGGGGGCCCGGTTCCCCTACATATAACCAAGTTGGTGATGTTATCAACTACAGCTACTTGCTGACCAATACCGGCAGCGGAACGCTCTCTGGTCCATTCACAGTGACAGACGATAAAACGACAGTCGCATGCCCGTCAGGTAATTTGGACGGCACTGTGCTATTCGATCATTTTGAGAATAGTCATCTTGCACAATCCGTGTTTGGCACACCTTCTTATGTGAACGGTCTTGCTGGATTTGGACAAGCCATTGACTTTAGCTCCGGCGCCTGGCTGCGCTATAACGTGCCGGGTTGGTATCAATGGCCCAGCACTTATGACCCAATCGGCAAGGCAGGCTCGGTTGATCTTTGGGTATATCCAAAACAATACGGTGTCGGTTTTGTGAACTTTAATTGGAGCAGTACTGATACACCTCCCGGTGGAGGTCACATTTTGCATCTGAGCTTGACTACGGAAGGCAAGCTCTATGGCGGTTCGTGGAGCGCCATTAATGGTCCTGCCTTGATCCCATTGCCCGCCGGCAATACAACCATTCCGCTTAACCAATGGTCACACGTGGCTTATGTGTGGGGTGAGAGTGGAACGAGTTTATATGTCAACGGTGTGCAGGATTCCTACTCGCCTGATAATTTATACCCGGCTTTGAATTCCACTTTCTACGCCTATGTACCCTATTGGGGTTATCCGGGCATTGGCTACATTGACGACCTGCGCATTACAAGCAGTTCACAGACAAATTTCGGTGTGTCTGCTCTGGCAGAGGGTGAATCGATCACTTGTAACGGCAGTTACGTTGTCACACAAAACGATGTTGACAATCACTCAGTCACTAATACGGCACAAGCACATGCCTTCTTTGGCGCAACTCCGATTGACTCAAATCAGGATATTGCAACAGTGGCATTTATCCAGCAGTATTATCCAACCATTCAAGTTTGGGATTCAGGCCGCGTGGATGGCATAGGTTGGCCGCAGATGAACAGCGAAATGATTGTAACTATTGATGATCCATCCACTCTTCAGGTACCTGACTTTTCGGCAACCGGGGTAACATTCCCATGCGCGGGGAGACCCAGTTTGAACTGTGTGAATATCCCGACAGATGATTTCCAATTTGCTGTTGGGCAAATCATTACTCTGACAGATGTGATCACTTACACCAAGGTTTTTACCATCACATCATTGAGTATGAAAGTTACTGATATCAATCCGCTGACAGATATTGTTTCTGGAACCGCTGACCCGAATAGTTCATTAACTGTATCCATTGGCGGTATACCGGATAATCGAAGTAGGTATGTCACTGCTGATGCGTCTGGTAATTGGGTAGCCAATTTCGCAGTTGCAGGCATTGGGGAATCAACCTATGACATCATCCCGGGGACGAATGTCTATACTGCCCAATGTGATGATGACGGTGATTGCATCAGTACTGGAGATACTGTACCTGCTTTACTAAATTCCTTCATCATTGTTCAGCCGAATGAAGATCGTGTTTTCGGCTTTGATTGGCCCGTAGGCGCCCTCTTGGAACTGGAGATTGATGACCCTGCAACACCGCAGTCACCCGATTACACCGCCTCCCAGATATTTATTGAATCTGATGATTGGAGGAATGGCTTCGAATTGGGTAGCCTCTTCGATATTCAGCCTGGTCATTTGGTTACAGTGAACGATGGCACTACGGTCAGACAACATACCGTAACCCATCTTGCCGTAACCAATATTGATGTAGATGCAGATACGGTTTCTGGTACTGGTTATCCCGGTGCGATGATCCATGTTGGTACGGTTTGTGATGATACCGGCTGCGCCAGCCGCAATATAAATGTGGATGAGAACGGAATTTGGATTGCCGATTTTTCCGTCCCTGTAATTGGTCATGGCGATGCTGGAATGGTATTCGATCTTCGCCCCGGCATGGGATCCGGTGCGTATGAATTCGACGCCGATGAAGATTCTACAAGCGTTTCGTGGAGCATCCCCAATCCTTATTTCAATGTTCGGGCAAACAACGAACAGATCGAGGCTTGGGAATGGAACATTGGCAGCACTCTGACCGTGAATATTTATTCTTCTGGCACTGAGACTTCCCTGCCAGATTACACAATTTCTGATGTAGTAACTGGCCCAACCCCTTGGGGAGATACAAGAAACTATTTGTCCTTCAACCTCAACGGAATCTATGATACTAAGCCGGGATACCTGGTCACGGTCAGTGACGGCACCATAAGCAAGCAACATATTGTGAAACCGCTTGCCTTCGATGTTATGGATGTGGATGCAGATACAGTCAGCGGGTTTTCTGAGCCGGGTTCCAATGTCGATGTCTGGGCTTGTGATAATTCGAATTGCTATAACCGCCATGTGACAGCAAGCGATCCGGGGGGAATATGGATCGCGGATTGGCATATTCCAGGACCGCAGGATGATGAAAACAACACTTTGGATCTTGTCCTTGGAACATGGGTGGATTCGTCTCAAAGCGATGATGATGGTGACAGCACGATGTTCGGTCAAAGCATTCCCAATCCCTTCATCGAAGCGAGTCCCGCTGATAATTGGATTCATGCGCGCGAATGGCCGATCGGTACTCTCATCACAATGAACATCAGCGGCTCAAGCGAAATCTATACTGCCATAATGGGGCCGGCACCTTGGAATCCCTATGACCCCAACGACATTGTCGCTGATTTCGACCTGCAAGGCTATGACATTCAAGCTGGCGATGTGATCACCGCCAGTGGAAACGGCATGACCAAGACTCTTACAGTCTCCCAACTCGCGATCACAGACTTTGACCTGAATGCTGATACGCTTTCAGGGAGTTGCCACACCTGAAGTCCAAATTCAAGTCTGCGCGAATGTTCCAGATCGCTGTATCATACGCTGGGTCACAGCAGATGACTCTGGCAACTGGCTGGCAAACTATCAGGTTCCCGGAACGGGCAATGATGATCCAGATACCTTCGATATTCAGCCGGATAGCAATGGCTGGGTGGCTGAACGCGATGAAGACCGCGATCAGACCTGGATCAATTGGAACATCCCCAATCCCGCTTTTGGTGCTCGTCCAAATGAAGAAAGTGTTGAACTTTGGCAGTGGCCGTTAGGCGCAACCGTAACAATTGAGATTGATGATCCTGCAACGCCACAAATAAATCCTGATTTTACAGGTACCGCAATTGCCAGCATTCCTTCATGGAATCCAAATGAAACCCGCTTTACTCTGAACTTCAGTGGTCAATATGATCTCAAGCCGGGTGATCTTGTTACTGTAACTGAAGGGAACACCATAAAAAAACACACAGTAACCGGCTTCCAAATTACAAACATAAATATTGATGCAGACATAGTCTCAGGCATAACCGATACAGGCGGGTCGGTGGATCTTTGGATTTGTGGCAATAATAGTTGTGTCAACCGCAACGAGCCTGTTGACCAAAATGGTGAATGGTCTGCCAATTTCGCTGTTCCAGGCGATGAGGATGGGGAACAGGGTACTTTCGATATCAAACCCGGTATAGGTGGCGATTCTGCCCAATGGGACGAAGACGGCGATGGCACGGTGATCGGATGGAGAGTTCACAATCCCATCATCTCTGCCCGCCCATTCGAGAGGCAAGTCAGCGGTTACGACTGGCCAGACGGCGCGCTCATCACCATGACGATTGATGACCCCCTCACGACGGCTTCGCCAGATTACACTGCTATCTCAACAGCCCAAATGCAATACTTCGGACAAACGGAAGTGATGTTCAACCTGATTGACCTATTCACCTTGAAAGCCGGCCATATCATTACAATGACAGATAGCACCACTACCAAGACTCATATGGTTACGAATTTGGCGATCCAATCTGTCGATGTTGACACAGATCAAGTGTTTGGCGTGGCTGATCCCGGCCATACGATCCAAATTTTTGTTTGGGCATCACAAGACAACTCCACTGCCTGGCGGGATGTCACTGCTGACAGCAATGGAAGCTGGGTTGCTGACTTCTCCATCTCAATGGATGGCATGACTTATGATGTCCTTGCTGAAACATGGGGTGAGACTTCTGAGTATGATGAAGATGGTGACAATACCAATGTCTATTGGCGGGCGCCCAACCCCAACATTACCGTTTACCCTGATGATGAAATTATCGAAGGGAATGACTGGCCGCTTGACTCAGTTTTGACTGTTCAAATTGGCAACCCCGATCAGCCTGATTACACGACCACCACGACCTTGAATCCCCCCGATCAGGATCATACTCTGCCTTGGTTTAGATTGGATCTGTCCAGTGTTTATGACCTGCAACCCGGTGAGATGGTGACTGCGTTCGATGCAGAGACAACCAAACAATTAATCGTTGTCAACCGCAACATCACGCTGATTGACATGGTTACAGATACGATAACCGGCACATGGGATCAGAATATCACGTTCGTGGTTCTGTGGGCCTGCGATGATAATGGCTGTGTAGGCCGCAGAAAAGATGTGACCCCGGGCGAAGTCTGGTCTGTGAATTTTGCCCTACCCGGTGAATTGAACTGGGAGAACGCCGTTTTGGATATCCAACCTCATACAACTGGTGGTATCTATCAAAATGACGAGGATGGGGATGGAACAAGTTATGCATGGTCCTTGAATCAGCCGCCTCAAGCCGACCTCGGGCCTGATCTTGTTACCGATGAAGGTACTACCCTTATACTGGATGCGTCCGCATCCTCCGACCCTGAATCTGATTTAATGACCTATGCTTGGGACCTCGACAACGACGGCGAATATGACGACGCCGTTGGTGTGACAACCAGCAAATCCTTCCCCGACAATGGCACGTACACTATCGGCCTAAAGGTTACTGATCAGTATGGCGAGTCTGATACTGACACAGCACAGATCAACGTGATTAATGTCACGCCGCTTGTTGATATTCAAGAGGCCCTGGCAAACAATCTGGGCGTACTCTCCGGTAACGGTGCATTTACTGACCCCGGCGCGGATGCATGGACTGCCACGGTCAATTACGGTGATGGTACTGGTATTCAGAGCCTCGCACTCAACCCGGATAAAACCTTCCCTCTCAACCATACTTATATCGCCAATGGCAACTACACTGTTGAAGTCTGCGTCAGCGACGATGATAGCGCTTCGGGCTGTGACCAGGCCCAAGTCACGGTCACGCTGAACCATCCGCCTGTCGCGGAAGCTGGCGGACCTTATGTAGGCTATGAAGGAACGAGCATCACCCTCAATGCTTCCCGCTCCACTGACCCGGATGGAAACATCATACGGTATGAGTGGGATCTTGATAACGACGGTCTATTCGACGATGCGTTAGGAACAAGACCAAAATTCACCGCCATCGATAACAGCATTTTCACTGTTCGCGTCCGTGTGACTGACGCTGGAGGCTTAAGCAGTGAGGATAGCTCAACGGTCACTGTCAAGAATGTGCCGCCAGTTATCACCTCACTGACGTTCAACAGCTCTGTTCGTGTTGGAGTAAAGCTAAATACATACGCCACATTCAAAGATGTTGGTATCAACGATACCTTCACCGCGACATGGAAATGGGGCGATGGTACTATCAGCGCTGGAGCCATCAGCGGCAAGACGGTCAACGGCTCACATATCTATGCAAAGCCTGGCATTTACCTCATCACCATCACCGTCAAGGATAAAGACGGCGGTGTAGGTCAGGCCTACAAATTAATCCTTGTGCTTCCGAAGAGATAATTAAGACCTTAGTGGTAATGAAGTAAACAAACAACAGTTGACAGGCATGGCGCCTGTCAACTGTTGTTTAGGAAATCCATATTTTCATCCACAATTTCTCTATAAGCTGGTCACAACCTGATTACATCCCTGCTCTATCATTGCAGAAGGTTGGAGGCGCTCCAGCCAATCAAATTTAAAAAGAGGTATAAAAAATGAAAAAGAAAATTTCAATCCTGATCGGTGGTTTACTGGCAGTTGCGGTTTTGTTCGGCGCTTACAATGTTAAGACCGCGTATGCGCAGGGCGACACGACGATGATACAGCGCGGCGGCGGACACGGCCACGGCGGAGAACGCGGGCTCGGTCAACCTGAACTGGAAGCTGCTGCCAAAGTCCTCGGCATGACCTCCACTGAATTGTCCACTGCACTCGCAGACGGCAAGACACTTGAAGATTTAGCCACCACTGCCAAAGTGGACATCCAGGATGTAAAGGATGCCATCAATGCAGTCCATGCTGACGAGATGCGCGCGCAGATCGAAGCTGGTATTGCTGATGGAACGATCTCACAGGAAAAGCCGACTGGCTGCTCGAAGGTCTGGATAAAGGTTTCCTTGATGGTCCCCGTGGATTTGGCTTAGGCGGACCTCATGGGCGCAGCGGTCAATTGGATGATCAATCTGGAATAACAGTCACCCCAACTGCCGCTCCATAATTGAAGAAGGAAGTAAAAATGCAGGTGAAGAATGATTCTTCACCTGCATTTTCATTGTTAGTCAAATGCCATTGTTGACGATTCAAATTCGGGATGATAGAATACAGCCCGCTCGACCAAAATAAGCGCCCCCATCGTCTAGTGGCCCAGGACGAAGCCCTCTCAAGGTTAAACCGGGATCTGAATTCCCGTGGGGC
>NZ_JADJSO010000056.1:0-31181 GCF_016711665.1 Candidatus Villigracilis saccharophilus | reverse complement strand
ACCAATACCCGGCAGCGGAACGCTCTCTGGCCCATTCACAGTGACAGATGATAAGACAACCGTTGTCTGCCCATCAGCCAATTTGAATGATACTGTGCTGTTCGATCATTTTGAGAATAGTCATCTCGCACAGTACGCCAACGGTACGCCTGTTTACGTGAATGGTCTTGCTGGATTTGGACAAGCCATTGACTTCAGCTCCGGCGCCTGGCTGCGCTATAACGTGCGGGTTGGTATCAATAGCCCCAGCACTTATGGCCCAATCGGCAAGGCAGGCTCGGTTGATCTTTGGGTATATCCAAAACAATACGGTGTCGGTTTTGTGAACTTTAATTGGGCAATGCTGATACACCTCCCGGTGGAGGTCACATTTTGCATCTAAGCTCGACTACGGAAGGCAAGCTCTATGGC
This sequence comes from Candidatus Villigracilis saccharophilus, assembly GCF_016711665.1. Classification (NCBI taxonomy): domain Bacteria; kingdom Bacillati; phylum Chloroflexota; class Anaerolineae; order Anaerolineales; family Candidatus Villigracilaceae; genus Candidatus Villigracilis; species Candidatus Villigracilis saccharophilus. The sequence continues at coordinate 30,770 of NZ_JADJSO010000056.1, read as the reverse complement.
GATTCGTGGAGCGCCATTAATGGTCCTACCTTGATCCCATTGCCGCCCGGCAATACAACCATTCCATATTCAATGGTCACACGTGGCTTATGTGTGGGGTGAAAGTGGAACAGGTTTATATGTCAACGGTGTGCAGGATTCCCACTCGCCTGATAATTTATACCCGGCTTTGAATTCACTTTCTACGCTTTTGAAACCTATTGGGGTTATCCGGGCATTGGCTACAATTGACGACCTGCGCATTACAAGCAGTGCACAGACAAATTTCGGTGTGTCTGCTCTGGCTGAGAGAATCGATCACTTGTAATGGCAGTTACGTTGTCACAAAACGATATTGATGCTGGTTCGATCACCAATACGGCGCAGGCACATGCCTTCTTTAGCGCGGACTGATTGACTCAAATCAGGATGCTGCGACGGTGACGCTATCCCATCAACATGACCCAGCCATTCCAGGTATGGGTCACAGAACTCCCATTCTGTAAACGGACGGAATTGGCGGAAGATAGTTTTAATTCACTGACCATCGAGGACCCCCACCACACCGTTATCTCCAGACTTGACGAGCGTGCGTAAGCGACTCCCTGTTGGTGGGGATCAGATCAGGGTTGTGTTTATTTCGAGATGGGAGATTTCCAATACGCCGTCGGGCAAATCATTACAATGAGTGACGAGACCTACACAAAGGTTTTCACGATCACATCATTAGATTTGAAAATAACAAATGCAGATCCGTCCACAGATATCGTGTCTGGAACCGCTGCCCTAACAGTACCTTAAGTGTTGAAATTGGCGGTGCTGAACGGACCAATGAGATTTGTATCTGCCGATCCGTCCGGTCATTGGTCAGTTATTTTTTCCGTCGCAGGCCCCGCTCCAAAGGAAGGAATCTTTGACATTGTTCCAGGCACAAGCATTTGGAATGCTCAAAGTGATAATGATGGAGATTGCATTAGCGATTATTTCACGGTGCCTGAGGCAGTCAATCCTTTCATCATTGTTCAGCCGAATGAAGATCGTGTTTTCGGCTTTGATTGGCCCGTAGGCGCCCTCTTGGAACTGGAGATTGATGACCCTGCAACACCGCAGTCACCCGATTACACCGCCTCCCAGATATTTATTGAATCTGATGATTGGAGGAATGGCTTCGAATTGGGCGGCCTCTTCGATATTCAGCCTGGTCATTTGGTTACAGTGAACGATGGCACTACGGTCAGACAACATACCGTGACCCATCTTGCCGTAACCAATATTGATGTAGATGCAGATACGGTTTCTGGCACTGGTTATCCCGGTGCGATGATCCATGTTGGTACGGTTTGTGATAATACCGGCTGCGCCAGCCGCAATATAAATGTGGATGAGAACGGAATTTGGATCGCCGATTTTCCGTCCCTGTAATTGGTCATGGCGATGCTGGAATGGTATTCGATCTTCGCCCCGGCATGGGATCCGGTGAGTATGAATTCGACGCCGATGAAAGATTCTACAAACGTTTCCTGGAGCATCCCCAATCCTTATTTCAATGTTCGGGCAAACAACGAACAGATCGAGGCTTGGGAATGGAACATTGGCAGCACTCTGACCGTGAATATTTATTCTTCTGGCACTGAGACTTCCCTGCCAGATTACACAATTTCTGATGTAGTAACTGGCCCAACCCTTGGGGGAGATACAAGAAACTATTTGTCCTTCAACCTCAACGGGATCTATGATACTAAGCCCGGGATACCTGGTCACGGTCAGTGACGGCACCATAAGCAAGCAACATATTGTGAAACCGCTTGCCTTCGATGTTATGGATGTGGATGCAGATACAGTCAGCAGGGTTTTCTGGGCGGGTTCCAATGTCGATGTCTGGGCTTGTGATAATTCAATTCTATAACCGCCATGTGACAGCAAGCGATCCGGGAATATGGATCGCGGATTGGCATATTCCAGGACCGCAGGTGATGAAAACAACACTTTGGATCTTGTCCTTGGAACATGGGTGGATTCGTCTCAAGCGATGATGATGGTGACAGCACGATGTTCGGTCAAAGCATTCCCAATCCCTTCATCAGACGAGGCCCCGCTGATAATTGGATTCATGCGCGCGAATGGCCGATCGGTACTCTCATCACAATGAACATCAGCGGCTCAAGCGAAATCTATACTGCCATAATGGGCCAGCACCTTGGAATCCCTATGACCCCAACGACATTGTCGCTGATTTCGACCTGCAAGGCTATGACATTCAAGCTGGCGATGTGATCACCGCCAGTGGAAACGGCATGACCAACTCTTACAGTCTCCCAACTCGCGATCACAGACTTTGACCTGAATGCTGATACGCTTTTCAGGAGTTGCCACACCTGAAGTCCAAATTCAAGTCTGCGCGATGTTCCGGATCGCTGTATCATACGCTGGGGTCACAGCAGATGACTCTGGCAACTGGCTGGCAAACTATCAGGTTCCCGGAACGGGCAATGATGATCCAGATACCTTCGATATTCAGCCGGATAGCAATGGCTGGGTGGCTGAACGCGATGAAGACCGCGATCGGACCTGGATCAGTTGGAACATCCCCAATCCCGCTTTTGGTGCTCGTCCAAATGAAGAAAGTGTTGAACTTTGGCAGTGGCCGTTAGGCGCAACCGTAACAAATTGAGATTGATGATCCTGCAACGCCACAAATAAATCCTGATTTTACAGGTACCGCAATTGCCAACATTCCTTCATGGATCCAAATGAAACCCGCTTTACTCTGAACTTCAGTGGTAAATATGATCTCAAGCCGGGTGATCTTGTTACTGTAACTGAAGGAACACCATAAACACACACAGTAACCGGCTTCCAAATTACAAACATAAATATTGATGCAGACATAGTCTCAGGCATAACCGATACAGGAGGGTCGGTGGATCTTTGGATTTGTGGCAATAATAGTTGTGTCAACCGCAACGAGCCTGTTGACCAAAATGGTGAATGGTCTGCCAATTTCGCTGTTCCAGGCGATGGAGGATGGGGAACAGGGTACTTTCGATATCAAACCCGGTATAGGTGGCGATCCTGCCCAATGGGACGAAGACGGCGATGGCACGGTGATCGGATGGAGAGTTCACAATCCCATCATCTGCCCGCCCATTCGAGAGAGCAAGTCAGCGGTTACGACTGGCCAGACGGCGCGCTCATCACCATGACGATTGATGACCCTCCCGACGGCTTCGCCAGATTACACTGCTATCTCAACAGCCCAAATGCAATACTTCGGACAAACGGAGGTGATGTTCAACCTGATCGACCTATTCACCTTGGCCCGGCCATATCATTACAATGACAGATAGCACCACTACCAAGACTCATATGGTTACGAATTTGGCGGTCCAATCTGTCGATGTTGACACAGATCAAGTGTTTGGCGTGGCTGATCCAGCCATACGATCCAAATTTTTGTTTGGGCATCACAAGACAACTCCACTGCCTGGCGGGATGTCACTGCTGACAGCAATGGAAGCTGGGTTGCTGACTTCTCCATCTCAATGGATGGCATGACTTATGATGTCCTTGCTGAAACATGGGGTGAGACTTCTGAGTATGATGAAGATGGTGACAATACCAATGTCTATTGGCGGGCACCCAACCCCAACATTACCGTTTACCCTGATGATGAAATTATCGAAGGGGAATGACTGGCCGCTTGACTCAGTTTTGACTGTTCAAATTGGCAACCCCGATCAGCCTGATTACACGACCACCACGACCTTGGATCCCCGATCAGGATCATACTCTGCCTTGGTTTAGATTGGATCTGTCCAGTGTTTATGACCTGCAACCCGTGAGATGGTGACTGCGTTCGATGCAGAGACAACCAAACAATTAATCGTTGTCAACCGCAACATCACGCTGATTGACATGGTTACAGATACGATAACCGGCACATGGGATCAGAATATCACGTTCGTGGTTCTGTGGGCTTGCGATGATAATGGCTGTGTAGGCCGCAGAAAAGATGTGACCCCGGGCGAAGTCTGGTCTGTGAATTTTGCCCTACCCGGTGAATTAAGCTGGGAGAACGCCGTTTTGGATATCCAACCTCATACAACTGGCGGTATCTATCAGAACGACGAGGATGGGGATGGGACAAGTTATGCATGGTCCTTGAACCAGCCACCTCAAGCGGACCTCGGGCCTGATCTTGTTACCGACGAAGGTTCCACCCTTATACTGGATGCGTCCGCATCCTCCGACCCTGAATCTGATTTAATAACCTATGCTTGGGACCTCGACAACGACGGCGAATATGACGACGCCGTTGGTGTGACAACCAGCAAATCCTTCCCCGACAATGGCACGTACACTGTCGGCCTAAAGGTTACTGATCAGTATGGCGAGTCTGATACTGACACAGCACAGATCAACGTGATTAATGTCACGCCGCTTGTTGATATTCAAGAGGCCCTGGCAAACAATCTGGGCGTACTCCTGGGTAACGGTGCATTTACTGACCTCGGCGCGGATGCATGGACTGCCACGGTCAATTACGGTGATGGTACTGGTATTCAGAGCCTCGCACTCAACCCGGATAAAACCTTCCCTCTCAACCATACTTATATCGCCAATGGCAATTACACTGTTGAAGTCTGCGTCAGCGACGATGATAGCGCTTCGGGCTGTGACCAGGCCCAAGTCACGGTCACGCTGAACCATCCGCCTGTCGCGGAAGCTGGCGGACCTTATGTAGGCTATGAAGGAACGAGCATCACCCTCAATGCTTCCCGCTCCACTGACCCGGATGGAAACATCATACGTTATGAGTGGGATCTGATAACGACGGTCTATTCGACGATGCGTTAGAACAAGACCAAAATTCACCGCCATCGATAACAGCATTTTCACTGTTCGCGTCCGTGTGACTGACGCTAGAGGCTTAAGCAGTGAGGATAGCTCAACGGTCACTGTCAAGAATGTGCCGCCAGTTATCACCTCACTGACGTTCAACAGCTCTGTTCGTGTTGGAGTAAAGCTAAATACATACGCCACATTCAAAGATGTTGGTATCAACGATACCTTCACCGCGACATGGAAATGGGGCGATGGTACTATCAGCGCTGGAGCCATCAGCGGCAAGACGGTCAACGGCTCACATATCTATGCAAAGCCTGGCATTTACCTCATCACCATCACCGTCAAGGATAAAGACGGCAGTGTAGGTCAGGCCTACAAATTAATCCTTGTGCTTCCGAAGAGATAATTAAGACCTTAGTGTTAATGAAGTAAACAAACAACAGTTGACAGGCGCCATGCCTGTCAACTGTTGTTTAGGAAATCCATATTTTCATCCACACAATTTCTCTATAAGCTGGTCACAACCTGATTACATCGCTGCTCTATCATTGCAGAAGGTTGGAGGCGCTCCAACCAATCAAATTAAAAAAGAGGTATAAAAAATGAAAAAGAAAATTTCAATCCTGATCGGTGGTTTACTGGCAGTTGCGGTTTTGTTCGGCGCTTACAATGTTAAGACCGCGTATGCGCAGGGCGACACGGCGATGATGCAGCGCGGCGGCGGTGGACACGGCCACGGCGGAGAACGCGGGCTCGGTCAACCTGAACTGGAAGCTGCTGCCAAAGTCCTCGGCATGACCTCCACTGAATTGTCCACCGCGCTGACATCTGGCAAGACACTTGAAGATTTAGCCACCACTGCCAAAGTGGACATCCAAGATGTAAAAGATGCCATCAATGCAGTCCATGCTGACGAGATGCGTGCGCAGATCGAAGCTGGTGTTGCTGACGGCACGATCTCTCAGGAAAAAGCCGACTGGCTGCTCGAAGGTCTGGATAAAGGTTTCCTTGATGGTCCCCGCGGATTTGGCTTAGGCGGACCTCATGGGCGCAGCGGTCAATTGGATGATCAATCTGGAATAACAGTCACCCCAACTGCCGCTCCATAATTGAAGAAGGAAGTAAAAAATGCAGGTGAAGAATGATTCTTCACCTGCATTTTCATTGTGGGTCAAATGCCATTGTTGACGATTCAAATTCGGGATGATAGAATACAGCCCGCTCGACCAAAATAAGCGCCCCCATCGTCTAGTGGCCCAGGACGAAGCCCTCTCAAGGCTTAAACCGGGATTCGAATTCCCGTGGGGGCACAATATAATTTGAAAACCAAGCATCAAAAAAATAAGCCAGTCGCTTGACTGGCTTATTTCATTACAGCATTTTACCTGGAATGACCGGCAGAGTGTCCAAATGCCAAATGGTCGGATGAATAACCTCACGAGGCTTTGTACATAACCTTAGCGGAATATCTCTCGTTGCAGTGTGTCCCAAAACGCTTGCTCCCAGCAGGCAATACCCCGTGACCTCTTCCGTCCTGCCTTCGTATTCGACGGCAAACGGGAGTATAGGAAAAAATTCGATATCCGCAAGCAAAGCCCATTGTTCAGGTCTCTGTCGGATCACCGGGGTATAGACATCGAATCCCAGTCCAACATTGCGGACAAGCCCCTCATTATTATGCATACTTGCCTTCCAAAATAGATATGGTTCATAGAACCAGTTGTTCTTCTTTGGATTAAGCCTTCTGGTGTCATGTGTGTTCATTCTACCCACCACCCGCCCATGCGTTGAGGTCATCTGGTCAATCGCGATGAAATTACATGGCAGCATGATATTTTCAAACTGGCATTCATCCAGATCGGACGGATCTAAATCATCGTATTTGTGTCTTCGATTTACCATTAGCATGTAAGGTCTTTTCCACCACGACCATGCCTCAGGGGTCATCAACTTTTGCATGTATTCGATCCACTCCAATGGAACGGTATAGGTATGCCCCTTGGTACGGCCTTTTGGAAAATCCATCAGCGGACCAGCTTGAACATCAAAAGACCTTTCCGTTGCTATATCAAAGCGCTGTTTTATGATCCCAAGTTTATAAGGGATTACGGGAAGGCGCAGGCGCGGGCGTGTGGATTGAATTTTTGTCATATTCTTTTTTTACTCCAAGCCTCATAATAGTTCAACGCAAATAATGCAACAATCCTCGTTTTAGGGTATTAGATCCCCCTCAAAATGACCAGTTGAGCAAAAGATTGAAAACCGCCTCAAATAGCGTTACCGATATATAATTTCGCCGCTATCAATATAAAGCATCAACGAACCTATTTTTTCAAGGGTAATTTCATGGAAAATAAATCCCAATCTTCACGCGGGTTTTTGATCGCGCTTACCGCAACTGTGATCTGGTCAACCACCGGAATCTTCATCAGCTATTTAAGCAGGGAGTATTCCCTGCCATCTCTGGTGCTGGCATTTTGGCGCGATTTGTTCGTTTCGTTCGGGATGGCCGTTGGCTTGCTTGTATTCAGCCGGGCACGTTTTCACCTTGAGCGCAGTCACTGGAAATTCATGATCCTATATGGGTTGACCCTGGCCATCTTCAATTCCATGTGGACATTCTCGGTTCAATATAATGGAGCGGCAGTGGCAACGGTCATGGCCTTCAGTTCTCCCGCCATGACCGCGATTTTGAGTAAAATTATTTTCAAGGAACAATTCAGCCCAATCAAAATATTCTCGATCGTGCTCAGCCTTGCAGGGATCGTCTTTGTTTCAGGTGCATATGATCCATCCGCATGGAATCTCAATCCGCTTGGAATTGTCTTTGGATTGCTCTCAGGTTTTATGTTCGCCGTATACAACCTTGAAGGCAAACATGCTTCGGATACCCATGTCGATTCATGGACAGCCCTGCTTTACAGTTTTGCGGGAGCTACTTTTTTTCTATTATTTTTCAATCTTGGAAACGATCTATTCAACGCAGGCAAAGTCCCATTTGCAGATATGCTCTGGCTGGGAAATTCGATCTCTGGCTGGGGGATACTATTCTTTCTAGGTGTGGCACCCACATTAGGGGGATTCGGACTTTATACGTTAAGTATCCGCTATCTCTCCCCCACCACTTCAAATTTGATCGCCACACTCGAGCCCGCTTTTACAGCGATCTGGGCCTACTTCATTCTTAACGAAATACTAACCGGCATGCAGTTGATGGGCGGTTTCTTGGTTCTTGCAGGTGTAATCCTATTAAGATTCGCAAAAGAATAAAGGCTTTTATATGTACTATGGGAGGCTGGTTGCTGTTGAGTCTGGTGATTGCAATTCATCCCTTGGAATCAATTCCAGGTCGCCGGACCATGGCAGCAGGGAGGCGAACTGCTGATAATCGTACGTTCCCTTTATATCAAAGCGGTTCAGTGTAAAAAGATGATTGGAGTTCTGCATGGAGGTTGAGCCAACCACCATGCCGGCTATATACCCCGCTGTATAAACCCGATGATATGCCCCTTCATCACCGTATCCAAATGGATAGGCGAATGAACGAATGGGCAGCCCCAAAGTTTTTTCCAAAAAATATTTTGATTCAGCGATCTCATAATCCAATTCCTGAGTCCGGCTGACCGATAGGTCTGGATGGCGCATGCCATGACTGCCAATCTCCCACCCGGCTCCGGCCATTTCCTGGATCTGATCCACGCTGAGGAAACCCGGCGCTCCCAAGGAATAACCGCCGACATACAGGATTCCTGTAAAGCCATATTTTTGCATAAGCGGGAAAGCCGCAGTGTAATTATCCAAATTTCCATCATCAAAGGTGATCAGGATCGGCCGCGGCGGCAATAGCGCGCCTTCCTTAATCGCCTTTACAAGCAGTTCGGTCGTAATGGATGTATATTCCCAATCGCGCAATAATTTCAATTGTTTTTCAAATTTATCCGGTAAAACATAATACAAGCTTCTGGTAGGAGAGTTCCCAATATGGTGATACAAAAGAATTGGCACAACGACCTTGTCTGATCCCTGATACACCCAAGTGGCCGTTGGTATTGGGGAAGGCGGGAGAGTTGGGTGAACGGGGGATATTTTTGGCACGGCAGTGTGTGTTCTTGTAAGCGTGGGTGCGTTTGTAACGGCGGCAGTTTTATTTAAAGTGGGAGTCTCAATCGTCGATTTATCAAAAGTCACCACCCTGGAAGAAGATATGAATAAAACAAGCAGCAAGAAAATCAACAGCAATTTCTTTTTCACATCAATGATTAAGATCCCATATTAATCGAAGTCCATCAAGGGTCAGCCAGGGAGCGATGATGTTGATCACCTTTGTTTCCTTCGCAACGACTTCTGCCAGACCACCGGTTGCGACAACCTTCATATCGCCTCCCAATTCGGACCTGAATCTTGCCACCATCCCCTCGACCATGCTGACGTACCCAAATAGTAAACCCGACTGCATCGCATGGACGGTGTTACGGCCAATCACAGAGGGTGGAACCTGCAGATCAATGCGCGGCAATTTTGCAGCCCGCGTGTATAAAGCTTCAGCAGCGAGATTGATCCCAGCCGTGATTGCGCCGCCAAGATATTCTCCGTCTTTCGTGATGGCATTGAATGTGGTCGCTGTTCCAAAATCCACCACGCAGGCGGGACCGCCATAAAACTTCATCACTGCCACGGCATCACAGACACGATCAGCGCCAACGGTCTTGGGATCTTCATACCGGATCTTGATGCCTGTTTTTATTCCCGCATCCACAACCAGCGGCTCCTGCTTTAGATATTCACGGCAGGCCTGGATCACCCTGCCTGTTAATGGAGGCACAACGGAAGCAAGTGAAATACCGGACAACTCCCCCAGGGATTTCCCCGCATTTTGAAGTAAGCCCAAGAACTGCAGCCCATATTCATCGGGCATACGGTTATGGTCCGTGGCCAGCCGCCAATGTGCGCCAAGCTGTTCACCTTCATAAAGGCCAAGCGTAAGATTTGTGTTTCCAATATCGATGGTAAGAAGCATATCCTTATTTTACCGCTTCTATGATTTCAGCGACCATATCATAGCGATGGAATTGAGGCATGACATAGATCCCATTCGCCCAGGATTTTATATTCTCGATCAAATCAACAGCCAGCTCCACGCCAACTTTCACGCCCCCGTCGCCCGCAGATTCGATCCGTGCGCGCGCCTCGTCTGGGATAAAAACACCAGGTACTTCATGGTGCAGAAAGTTCGCGTGCTTACCGCTGACCAAGGGCAGAATCCCCGCAAGAATGGGTTTATTCAATTTGCCATGTTTTGCTTCATAAGCGCCAAGAAGTTTCGGACCATCATCCACGCGGTAGATCGGCTGTGTAAGGAAGAAATCAACGCCCGCCTTGACCTTGCGATGCAGGTTCTTAACTTCAGTATCCATATCCTGCGCGCACAGGTTCAACGCTGCGCCTACAAAAAAGTTCGTGGGTTGGCCAATGCTTGTACCTGAATGATCCACGCCCATGTTGAATCCCTGCTTAATGAGTTTGATCAAACCAGAAGGCACCAAATCATAGTTATCCGTCGCCTCGGGGTAGTCACCGATCGACGTGGGATCACCCATGACAACAAAAACATTGCGAATCCCAAGCGCATGCGCGGCAAGCAGGTCACCCTGTACGCGCAACAAGTTCCGCCCGCGGGTGGGGAAATGCAGGGTTGTCTCCACGCCTATCTTGCGCTGGACCAGATCGCACACCGCCCAGGCAGACATACGCATGCGCGCCATCGGGGAATCAGCTACGTTGATAACGTCCGCACCTGCATCGGCCAGGAGCGAAGCGCCCGCCAGTAATTTATGTGTCGAGAGTCCACGCGGTGGATCCATTTCCACACAAATAGAAAATTTTCCAGAAGATAATCTCTGCGCGAACTGGGTCGGCTGTTCAACAGGTTCGTCAATGGCTTCATCATCAGACAAGACAACGATCGGTTCAGAGACAAAAACGGGAGCGGTCTCAAAAGCCTTCTTCATTGCAGCGATATGTTGAGGCGTTGTGCCGCAGCATCCGCCGACAATATTTGCACCTGCTTCACGAAACGCGAGGGCGTAATCGCCAAAATAATCCGCATCGGCAGGGTACATAATTCGTCCACCGACCTGCTCAGGCCAGCCCGCATTCGGCTTGACCCAAAATTTTCCGTCGGAAACAGCCTGCTTCATTTGTTTCAAAATACGCAGCAACTGCGAAGGTCCGCCTGAACAATTCACACCGATCACATCCGCCCCAGCGTCCCTCAATTTGCGGGCCACTTTCATTGGGTCATCGCCCAGCAAAGTTCGGTCATCGCGCGTAAAGGTTACGGATGCAACCACAGGCAGCTTCGAAACATCCTTTGCAGCCTTGATCGCCTCTTGAATTTCATATAGATCGCTCATGGTCTCGATCACGATCAATTCAGCGCCTGCATCCGCAAGGGCTTTCACCTGCTCTGCGAAAACGGCCCGCGCCTCCTCCGGCTTGACACGTCCATAGGGAGCGATCCGCACGCCAAGCGGACCAATATCACCCGCAACAAGCACATCCTTGAATGACGCGGCGACCGCGCGTTTTGCAAGTTCCACGCCCGCGCGGTTGATCTCGACCACATCCTCTTCGAGACCGTGTTTCTTTAATTTGTAACGGTTCGCACCGAACGTATTTGTGATAATCAATTGCGCGCCTGATTCAATGTACTCGCGGTGAATATCCGCTACGGTCGCTGGATTGGTTAAGTTCAATTCATCAAAACATTTATCAAACCCTACGCCGCGCGCGTGGAGCACTGTGCCCATCGCGCCATCAGCGAGAATCGTTCCCAGGGAAAGTTGTTGCAAAAAATCCATATCGCCTCATTAATTAAGTATTCAGGTTAATACACAGACCAGCTTGTATTTTGTTATCAGACAGTTAGGCATCTTTTTATATTTCAATTATAGTCATTTCATTAACTGTTCAACTCTCGACTCGCCAACGCTGTAATATTTTGCCTGCGCGTGGTGGACAATGATCGCGGCAGTGGATTGTTCGGGGATGAGTTGACCCGAAGTAGCGAGACTCATGCCTAGCTCTGTCTCCGCGCCAGGCAATAGCTGGAAGACCTTGAAGTGATCTTCCAATTCAGGGATGGCGGGATAGCCCCACGAATAGCGCTTGCCCTGATCTTCGCTCAGACCTAACTCGCGGCGGATGTGTTCGTGCAGATAGTTCGCTGTCGCTTCGGCAGTTTGGACTGCGAGGCCGTGGGTGAAGTAGGCTTCGGTGTAGTCATTGGCGGCTTGCATCTTTTCAAATTTTTCGGTGGCTTCGAGACCTACGGTAACGACTTGCAGCGCAACCACATCCATTTGACCTGACTCAACGGAGGCGTAGTAATCTGAAAGCGCGAGATGATCGTCATACGGCTGGCGCGGGAAGTTCCCATTCCTTGCCGTGAGTATTCTTCGCGCCCCATGAAAGGCGGTAGAGTTCATTCATATTGAGGTGTTTCAACACCATTTCGAGCGGCATATCTTTGACAACACGTTGACCAAGTTTCGCGGGCAATGTAATCGGCGCGGGCACAATGTTCGAGCGCTGACCGCTGACCGCTGTTTCCTTAGTCTGCGAAGCGCGGTTCATTTCCATGTCCGCATCTTTGCGGAGTTGTTCGAGCATGGCTGGTTTGCGCTTGGGGTCGATCAACGAGTCCATTGTGTCGAGGCCTTCGAAGGCATCCTTACAATAGAAGACGCCAGGTTCGTAGGCGTTGCCATCCTCCGCAAAGAGGATGCGGCGGCCAAAGCGGCGGTTGATGGCCGCGCCGCCGATGAGGATCGGGATCTTATGTCCGCGGCGGTGCATTTCGTTGACGATGAGCGGCATCTGCTTGGAGGTGGATACCAGCAAGGCAGACAGGCCGATCGCGGTGGCGTTTTCTTCCACGGCTCTTGTGATGATCGTTTCGGCAGGGACTTGCTTGCCAAGGTCAACCACGGTGTAGCCGTTGTTGGCGAGAATGGTCTTGACGAGGTTCTTACCGATGTCATGCACATCGCCATAGACTGTGGCAATGACAACAGTTCCCTTGGTGACGCCTTCCACTTTTTCGAGATAATTCTCAAGATGAGAGACGGTCTTTTTCATCGTTTCAGCTGATTGCAAAACGAAGGGCAGGATCAATTCACCCGCGCCGAATTTGTCCCCCACTTCTTTCATGGCGGGGAGGAGCACGGTGTTAAGGGTGTGGACAGCGACTTCATGACGGGCGGAACGCCCGCCAGTTGGTTCGCGGTTGATGATCTCATCAATATCTGCTTCGACACCTTCCTTGACGCGATGCAAAATTTTCCAGTGCAGGCGTTGTTCAGGAGTCATGCCTGCGGTGGGATCAGCAACAACGGACTCGGTTGAAACGGTGACGGTTTCAAAATGTTCAATGAAACGCTGTAAAGCATCTTCGCGGCGGTTGAAGATGAGGTCTTCGCACAGGTTGCGTTCTTCGGTTCCAATCTCAGCATAAGGCATGACGTGTGCGGCGTTGACGATGGCCATGTCCAAGCCAGCTTGAACGCAATAATAGAGCATGACGGAATTCAGAGGAGGACGGGCTTGCGGTGCAAGACCAAATGACAAATTGCTCACGCCAAGCGAAGTCATCACACCTGGCAAATTTTGCTTGATGAGTCGAATGCCTTCGATGGTCTCTTTGGCGGAATCCACAAATTCAACATCACCAGTGGCGAGGGTGAAGGTGAGATCATCAAAGACCAGATCTTCGGGCTTGAGTCCGTGGTCGTTGACGGCGATATCGTAAATGCGCTGCGCTACTTCGAGTTTGCGCTGCGCGGTCTTTGCCATGCCATTTTCGTCAATGGTGAGACAGATGACAGCGGCGTTATATTTCCTGGCGAGGCCGAAAATCTTATCGGCTTTTTCGCGGCCAGATTCAAGATGCGTGGAGTTGATGAGACAACGCCCTGGTGCGGTTTGCAATGCGATCTCAAGCACATCCACTTCGGTGGTGTCGATCACGAGCGGGACATCCACACCCATTTGCAATTTCTTGATGACCTTGCGCATTTGCTCGCCTTCGTCCGCGCGTTCGGTGACAGCCACGGAAATATCCAGCGCGTGTGCGCCGCCAGCGACCTGTTCACGCGCGATATCAAGAATGCCATCGTAATCTTCTTCAAGCAGGAGGCGCTTGAACTTGCGTGAACCTTGCGCGTTGCAGCGCTCACCAAGCAAGGTGGGGGCGGGTTCCTGTCGCATGGAAATTGCTGACATGGCAGAGGCAAGCTGAGGCGTAGAGTGAAGCGGTCGCTTGGGATGTGGATGCTGATCCAGTTTTTGAATCAGCAGCTTAAGATGTTCAGGCGTCGTGCCGCAGCATCCACCCACGACTGAAATGTTGTGCTTGGTCACGAATTCATACAAGTCATTCGCAAATGGTTCAGGCTCAAGCGGATACACGGCTTGACCATCCACGTTCAATGGAAGGCCCGCGTTCGGAATGCATGAAACGGGCAGCGTGGAATTTTCGCCGAGGAAGCGGATGGGCTCGCGCATGTGCTCGGGGCCAGTGGAACAATTGAGGCCGATGACATCGATGCCCATGCCTTCGAGGATGGTGAGGGATGCGTTGATATCGGTGCCGAGCAGCATACGGCCTGTCGTATCCAACGTGACCTGAGCCTGGATCGGCAAATATTGTTGAGTCTCAGCGAAAGCATTGTGAATGCCCGTGATGGCGGCTTTGACTTCGAGAATGTCTTGCGAGGTTTCAATTAAAAGAACATCCACGCCGCCTTGAATTAATCCAACAGCCTGTTCGCGGAAGGTATCGATGAGTTCATCGTATTTGACATTGGAAAGTTCGGGATCATTCGTGGAGGGAAGTTTGCCTGATGGTCCGATGGAGCCAGCGACGAAGCGCGGCTGACCTGTCTTCGCGGCGAATTCATCCGCAACTTTGCGCGCGAGATTTGCCGCAGCAACATTGATCTCGATGATGCGGTCCTGCAATTTGTATTCCGCCATCGTCAGGCGGTTTGAGCGGAAGGTGTCCGTTTCAAGCACATCCACGCCGACTTCGAGGAAGGAGCGATGGACTTTTTCCACGGCTTCGGGATACGAGATGACGAGATAGTCGTTACATCCATTGTATTGTTCGCCGCCAAAATGTTCGGCGGTAAGATTTTGTAATTGCAGGCTCGTTCCCATTGCGCCATCGAAGACAAGGACTTTCTTTTCGAGGGCGTCGAGGTAACGGCGGTTTGTGTATTTGCGATTTGTCATTGATTTATTTTTTCCTTCGTTGTTTTGTTTTACAACAGATGAATTGGATTATTTCGAATGTAAAACCAGTTCTGCAATCTCTTGTACCCTTTTCCAAGAAATTCCATTTCTTTGTTCTATCGCTAAAGGGTGGTCGGTGGGTTCGAGTTCAACAAACGGACGCACACCTATAGGTTGAGTACACACGTTCGTTCTCAAATTCAAAGTCTCTGGGTACAAAGAATGAGGTAATGAAGTTGATAACCAGCCAAAATATGAAGGCTCTTTTTCTCTGCCAATCTGGTTCCATAATTTACTTGTCTTTTTATAGTTGTCTTTGCTAAGAGAGACCCAAACAGTCCATCGAAAGAATTCAGGTGAACCAATAATTGGTATATCAATATTACCAACAACAAAATAGGATTTCTCACCAAAGAGTTTTTTTCCACGAACTTCACATTGGTCTGATGACAATAAAACTCTTCTCTTTTGTTCCTTTTCGGGCAAAGAAAGAACCAATGCAGGTGCGGAGCTTCCATAACTAACAGGAAGTCCTTCATGATATTGACCGCAAATATTACAAGTATATCCATTCATGCTTCAATTTCCGTTTTGCAACACTCGGAGTTCAAATTTTCAATCCTTGCGCCTCTTCCAGCACAGCCCTCGCCCACACGGACACATCCGCACAATAGACTTCCGCATTCTCGGTGCGGACATCGAGAATCGTTTTTGTCCACGTGGTTTTATTGATAACAGGCAATCCATCCCTCGATTTGATCTTGAAGGTGCGTTTGCCGCTGTCCACCAAATCCCTGTTTTGCTTGCGGATGAAGGCGGGCGGCTTATTTTCCACGAGAAATTCTCTCAATAACTCTCGTTCATGCAGCCAGCCTTCACGAGTCAACTTGCTGGAGTGCTGGATCATGTACGCAGTGACGGTCAAGTGATGGACAGCGCCATAGCCTGCGTCCGTGAATTCCAGAACGAGGAATTCATCAAAGCGCGTTTGACATAAAGTTTCAGGCGCGCCGCATTCGGGACAGTTCATTACTTTACCCAGGGAAGTCCGTAAGAAAAACTCACACCCTTTGGCAAAGTTGCGCGTCCCGCCTCGGTCATTTTGCCTTCTTCCATCATTTTGCGTGCGCGCTCGATGTTGGTCTCTGTCCACAGGGATTTTTGTCTGCGCGGCGTGAAGCGTTTGGCGTAGCGCTGATCGTCCATGCCTTTTTCGAAGCCGTCGATCCAGCCGAAGCAGATGGCTTCCTCCACCGCATCCACATATGGGATCGATGGTTTGCCTGTAAATTTTTTATATTGAACCAACCAGATCTCTTTTTTGAATTTGTGATTCTTTTCCAGCCATTCGCGGAATTCTTCACGCGTTGTTACATAAATTGTTTCGCCGATTTCCATATTATATATTCCTCTCGTCATTGCGATGGAGCGGAGCGACTGAAGCAATCTCCAACATAGCGTGGAGATTGCTTCGGGCGGGGAGAGCGCCCTCCTCGCAATGACATACTAAACAAAACGCCTCTCAAATTGAGAGGCAATGTGAAAACACATCAACTCTCATCTACCAATTGAATACATCAATTGCCGAAGTTGGCACCGCTTGAACGGTTGCCGAGGCTTCAAAGGGTCGGTCCCTCCACCTCTCTGGATGAGTACAGATCACAAGATTGTTCTTGTTTTATAACATAGCGAATGGGGCATGTCAAATAAAAATTAATTCATTACTTCTTCGCTGTTCCACGATAGCAGCGCGCGCTGCAAAGCCGAAAAGACAATCAGCGCAGGGACAGTGATAACGACTGAAGCGGCCATCAAGAGCGGCCAGTTGGTCTTATCCATTTCCTGAAGCTGAAGCAAACCGACTGGCAATGTATAGAGCGTTTGAGAACGCAGATACAACAGCGGATTGATAAAGTCATTCCAGTAATACAGGAATGAAAGCAGCCCAACCGCGATCAGCGCAGGGCGCGCCAGCGGAATGGCGACCTGCCACCAAGCCTGCAACAGACTCGCTCCATCCAATTCCGCTGACTCAAAAATGGCGCGGCCTGTACGGCGGAAGGTCCAGTAGAAGAGCAATATATAGATCGGACTGGTTCCCATCAACGCGGGTGCGATCAATGAAAAATACGAGTTGGTAATGCCCAGTTTTGCGAAGAGCAGAAAGCGGCTTAGCCATAACGCAGTAAATGGGATCATTTGCAGAAAGGCGGAAAATAACAGCAAGCGCAGACGGTCTTTGCGTCCAAGTAACGACATGCCAAACCCAGCCCACGAAGCGGTCAGCAGGGTGAGCAGAACTCCCGCGCAGGCAACCAGGAGGGAATTGAAGCTGTAGCGCGCGAATGGGAGAATCTCAAAGATGCGGGTGTAATTCCCCAGCGTCAGCGGCGAGGTAAGCCAATTCAGCCCGAATGACGGAGGCAGGCCCGCGGGCCGCAGGGATGCGCTGAACATCCAAAACAACGGCAGCAGAAAGATCGTTGTCAACGTCAGCGCGAGTAGATGATAAAAAAAGAGCATGGTCTTATTCTTCATCGCTTATCCATTTGTCAAAGAATTGATAAACGAGCACAACCAGGAAAACCGTGAACATAAAAACCACGAGGGTGATGGCGGCGGCTGGACCAAAAAGCAGGCGGTCAAATGCGGTTTCATAGATCATCAACGGCGTGAAAAAAGTGGAGTAGTACGGCCCGCCGCCTGTCATGATATAGGCAGGCGTAAACGTGCTTTGGAAGGAAAGCACCACATCCCGCACGGTCAGGATCGCCAGCCACGGAATCAGCAAAGGGAACGTGATGGATGAAAACATTTGCAAGCGATCCGCTCCATCCACGCGGGCTGAGTCGTATAAGACCTGCGGCACGTGGCGCAGTCCCGCGAGCAGAACGACAAATCCCTCGCCGATCTGAAGCAGGGACACGAGCACGATGGCGGGAAATGCCCAGGCTGAATCAGCCAGCCAAAGCGGGGCTGGCAGGCCCAGGGTCCGCAGGGAAGCGTTGAGCGGGCCATAAAGCGGATTCAGGATCCAGGTCCAGGCCAGCGCGTAAGCCGTGTCAGGGATGATGGTTGGCAAATACGCGGCCGCGCGATACAGTCCGCTGCCGCGGCGTTGATGGTTGTACAGCATTGCAACAATCAGCGCGCCAAGGATGCGCAGCGGCACAGCCCAGGCCGTGAAGATCATCGAGTTGGCGAAGGCAAGTTTGAAAAGCGGTTCGTTATACAGGAATTGGAAATTTTGCCAGCCGACAAAGACCGGGCTGGAAACCCCGTCATAGCGCATGAACGCGATATAGAAAGTCAGGCTCGCCGGAAACACGATCAGGAGCAATGTTCCCAGCAGATAGGGAGTAAGAAAAGCTGTCAGGCGGGCGCGGCGTGAACGGATCAACTCATTTCCCGATCAGGCTTTCTTGTGTCATATTGGCCACTCTCGACATGGCATCGTAATACGGGACCTGGCCGTAGAAGCCCAGTGAAATTTCATTGTCGGCGATCTCTTCGACTTCGGCCCAATTGGGATGAATGGGAAATGCGCGGATATATGGAATCTCGTCGAGAAAAACCTGACTGCTGGCTGGTTTGGAATTCGGATCAAGAAAGGCGGCTGAATTCGCGACCGAGATCAGCGAAGGCACAGTACGTCCAGACTCAGCCACGATGGCCTGCCCCTCGGGTGAATTTGCAAATTCTATAAAAGTCCAGGCGGCATTTTTGCTTTTAGAAGCGCTGGGCATACAGTAGGCGTCCGCGTGCAGGATGGTCGCCTTTTCCCGATCCTGCGGAAGCGGAGCAACATCCCAATCGAAAGCGGCAGATCTGCGATAGGTTGGCACACCGCGGCGGCTGTTGAAGAACATCGCAAGTTGTCCATTGATAAAACGCGACTCGCTGTCCTGCGAGGTTTCCTGCTCAAGGTTTGGAACAACGTGATATTTGGTTTGCAGGCTGAAGAAAAAGTCCGCGGCATGCAGGGCTTCGGCAGTCGCAAGCGTAAGAGCCTGCGGATTGGATTCATCATCCACGACTTCGCCGCCCGCCTGCCAGATGAACGGCGCGATGCGGATCAACTCCGGAGCGAGGCCTGCTCCGAACTGGTCAGTTTGGCCGTCGCTGTTGGAGTCTATGGTCAGGGCTTGCGCGGCAGCGGTGAAATCATCCCATGTCCAGCCATTGACCGGGTAAGCGACGCCAGCCTGATCGAATAGATCCTTGTTGTAATACACAACCAGGCTGGAAATATTTTGCGGGATGCACATCAACTCATCCTGCCACTTGAAAGCCTGCATTGCTTGAGGATAGAAGTCCGCCTCTTTGATCAGCTTTGAGTTTTCCAAATACCCGCCCAGCGGTTCCAAAGCGCCGGCATTGGCAAAGGTCGCAAATCTGCGATAGTTGATCAGCAATACATCCGCGGGGTCGCCCGCCGCAATATCTGCGGCCAGACGCTTGCGGTAATCACTCTGCCCGGGGATCTGGATCAACTCCACTTGAAGTTCAGGATGCGTTTGTTTGAACGAATCCACCAATTTTTGATAAGCAGACAACTCAGCCGGGTCGCCAAAACCATGAAGGATATATTTCCACCAGCGGAGGCAGGCTGGCAGGCCGAAAGAACAAGGGAAAGGATACCAATAAGAAAAACGAGAATCCGGGGCTTCATGATGTTCTCCATCAGACGATATTAGTTTGGGATTTTATCACGGAGAAGTTGACGAATACTTTGCAGGCATGATAGACTCTCAAATAAGTTTCTCCTTAATTGTCAGACAGAAATGAAAACTGTTCAAACTGTTCAGTCCTTTGACAAAATCAAACTCCTTGCGGATTCCCGCCGCATGGATATTTTGCGTTTGTTGATGGCGACTCCCGCCACCCTCACGCAACTGGCACGGACCTTGAAGCAGTCACCCGCCTGGGTGCGGCACCACATCCTCGCACTTGAGTCTGCTGATCTGGTTGAAATCAGCGAGACCAAGCGGACAGGCAAAGTAACCGAAATTTTTTACCGATCCAAAGCAGATGCCTATCTTTTACAAGAGATCGTTCTGCCGAAGAGTAAAAAGCCTTCTGTCATTTTCTCAGGCAGTCATGACATTGCCATTGAAGGGATTGCGGAGCACCTCACCAAGCACATGAATATCCTCAGTCTGCCCGTTGGTTCGTTGGACGGATTGGTCAATCTCCGTTTGGGAGTGTGCCAAATTTCAGGTTCGCATCTTCTGGATGAAAGCGGCGAATACAACACACCTTTTGTAAAGCATTTGTTTCCCGAAGGAAACATGGAAATCGTTACACTTGCCTATCGCACGCAGGGACTCATTCTTACGAAAGGCAATCCCAAGGGAATCAAAAAGATCACCGACCTCGCGCGCGATAACGTCCGCTTTGTGAATCGCAATGCAGGCTCTGGCACACGTCTCTGGTTGGATGCGGAACTGCGCAAGCAAAAGATACCAGCCGAAAAGATCATCGGCTACGAACATTCGGTCAAGACGCATAGCGAAGCCGCTTCTTTAATAGAAGCAGGCAAAGCGGATGTCTCCCTCGGCTTGCAAGCCGCCGCCCACCAACACGGACTTGATTTCATTCCGCTCTTTGAAGAACGCTACGATCTCATCCTGCCGCGTGAGCAGGAAGAGACTCTCAATCCTTTGCTGGATTACATCCAGACCGCGGATTTTCGACAACTGCTTAGTTCCCTTTCAGGCTATAGCACCGCGCACAGCGGCGAGCAGATCCATTTTGATTAAGGATGATGCGAAAAGTACGTTACGGCTGCTTTTTATTTCGTATTTTAAAGTAAGGAAATACTTAATTGAATCCTGTTCGCTGAAAAGGTGAAGACATGCGCTATTTACTTGGAATTGACGATACCGACAATCTTGAATCACGCGGCACGGGACATCGCGTCCGTCAGCTTGCGGATTGGCTGGCTGAAAATCAACTGGCAACTCCAGTGGGAATCACACGCCATCAACTGCTTGTAGACCCAGGCATCCCCTACACCTCACACAACAGTTCCGCTTGTTTAGCGGTTGAAACCGACAACCCAGATGATGTTTGGGAAGCTGCACGCGAATTCCTGCTGCGTGAAAGTGCGCTCGGCTCGGATGCAGGGTTGACACTGGCCGAGTGGAATTCGATCAGCGACGAGGTTTTGGATTTTGGGCGCAGGGCAAAGCTTGAGGTGTTGACCATGTCTGCTGCGGAGCAAACAGCTTCACAGTCCAAGATGCGATGCGAAGGGCTGACGGGCACGCACGGCGGGATCATCGGAGCCGTGTCCGCTATTGGTCTGCATCGCGCTGGTAATGATGGTCGTTATCTATGGCTGCCAGGTTTGCGTGAGCTGAAGGACAAATATCAAGTAAAGGATATTTGTGCATTGGGTCACGTTGACCGAGTTTGCACAGTGGATCACATTGACCTTTCCAATGAAACCATTGTGAATGTCGGTGAATGGATCCGCCCTATTTTGCATGAAGGAAAAGCGACATTGTATGTGGAAGAGATCGACCACGAATGGCGCATCATTTCCAAGGACCGCATCAAAAGCCTTTCCAATTAAAGTTTTATTCGTTCTTTTACAAGTTGAAATTTCTCCATAGCATCGAAAATAACGGGAGCACGTACGCCCGCGTAAACATAAGGAGAATTTTATGAAACTGTATCTACGTTTGATCCTGAGCGGCGCACTTTTGATCGCGCTAACATTTACATTTGCTGCTTGCTCGGGGGGAACCCAGGTGGAACCATCGCCTGTGGCAGAAGTAACGGAAGCGCCAGTTGTGGCGACAGAGGCCCCAAGCGAAGTTGCTGCACCTGTATTGGAAATTGTCGGGCTGAATAAATCCAAGTCCCTGACAATGGAGGAATTGAAAGCCCTACCTGCAACAGAGGGATACGCAGGACTGAAGAGCAGCACGGGCAAGATCACGCCGCCAGTTATTTTCAAAGGCGTGGCATTGAAAGACCTCGCTGAGTTCATCGGCGGGATGGATGAGACAACTGGTTTCAATGTGGTTGCGGAAGATGGATACAGCATCACCTATTCATTCGATCAACTGCAAAACGGATCGTTCATTGCGTACGATCCTGCAACGGGTGAAGAACTAAAAAATCCTGTGGAACTAACTGCCATTCTCGCTTACGAAGCGGATGGCAAACCTTTTGATGCCAAGCAGGATGGCGCACTGCGGCTGGCAATTATCAGCGCGGAGTTGAACCAGGTTACCGATGGACATTGGTCGGTGAAATGGGTGAACAAACTGGAAGTGAAAAGCCTCGGCGCAGAATGGGCCTTGCATTTGGTTGGCGCTCGCACCGAAGATACCGACCGAGTCAGTGTTGAATCCTGCGGTGCGCCGCAATGCCACGGTTCTGCATGGACAGATGACAAAGCGCAGGAATGGGTGGGCGTGCCATTGTGGTTATTCGTCGGTTCGGTGGACGATGAGATCGAGCACGAAGGCCCCGCGTTCAATGATGCACTTGCCGAAGCAGGCTACAGCGTGGATGTGATCGCGAGCGATGGCTACACCGTCACATTTGATGCGGCGCGCCTCAACCGCAACGACAATATTCTCGTGGCGTACAAGGTCAACGAAAATCCGCTGCCCGATGAATTCTTCCCTCTGCGGCTGGTTGGTTCTGACCTTGAGAAAAAAGAAATGGTCGGCATGATCGCAGAAATTCATGTAGGCGTTGAGCCTCTTGCGGATGTGCCTGCGGCCGCCTCAACCGAACCCGCAGCTGCCACTGTCTCTGAAGCAGATGCCACGCTGACAGTGTTCGGCTCCGTGAATCAGCAACTGCTTTTGAATGAAGCCGCCCTGCGTGAAATGGAAGTTCTGAAGATCACCGCAGAACATCCCAAGAAGGGCAAGGAAGATTACGAAGGCGTTTCTTTGAATGCCCTGCTTGACTTGGCTGGTGTGAAAGACGGCGCGACCACATTGGTCTTCATCGCCGCGGACGGGTACACCTCCGAAGTCAGCCTTGAAGAAGTACGCGCCTGCACAGAATGTCTGGTTGGCTTCACCAACACCTTGGAGAAATTCAAGATGGTCATGCCAAATCTTCCCAGCAGTGCGTGGGCCAAGGACGTGATCAAGATCGAAGTGAAATAGAAATAAATTGAGTAGGAACGACTTCAGTCGTGCATTCGCAAGTCAAGTGCGACTGAAGTCGCCACTACGGTTATTTTCAATGCGAAAAACTTTTGCAATACTTCTGGTTTTATCCCTGCTTGGGCTGGGACTCGGCTCTTGTAACAGTCAGCAGGTTGGGGCGGGGAACGAAGCGGCAACATCAACGGAGAAGACTCCTTTATCGGTATTCGCTGCGGGAAGTTTGATCATCCCGTTCGGGAATATCGAAAAAGCGTTCGAAGCGAAATATCCGAACATCGATGTGCAGGCAGAGTATCACGGCAGCATTCAGGTCATCCGCCACGCGACCGAGTTGCACGAGCCAATTGACGTGGTCGTGACGGCGGATGCGGCGCTGATCCCGATGCTGATGTATGCGAGCAAGGTGCCAGAGACGGGCGAGCCGTACGCCGATTGGTACATCCGTTTTGCGAGCAATCACCTTGCGCTCGCGTATGGAGAAGATAGCAAGTATGCCGAAGAGATCAACGCGCAAAACTGGACGGAGATCATCAGCCGCCCTGATGTGAAGATCGGACTGGCCGACCCGCGTTTTGATGCTTCCGGCTACCGTGCCTTGATGGCGTTCGCGCTGTCTGAAATTTCAAATGAAAACTACGGGCTGTTCGGCCCGATGTTTGATGAACAATTTTCGTTTCCCGTCACGATCTTCCGCGGCGATGAACTCACGACCATCACCGTGCCCGAAATTTTGGAAACGAAATCCGATTCGCATATTGTCGTGCGCGGCGCGAGTGTGCAGTTGATCGCGCTGCTTGAATCGGGCGATCTGGATTACGCCTTTGAATATGAAAGCGTCATCCAACAGCATGGCTTGAAGATGCTGAGCCTGCCCGCCGAAGTGAATTTGGGCGAGCAGGAGTATGAAGAACTTTACAAACAAGTTCAGGTGAATCTTGATTTTCAACGTTTCGCCTCGCTCGCTCCGCAGTTTCGCGGAGAACACATCGGCTACGGAGTCACGGTTCCCGCGAGCGCACTGCACACGGAGGAAGCCGCGCAGTTCATCGCCTTTCTGTTGAGCGATGAAGGCCGCAGCCTGATGGAAGCCGACCATCATCCGATGTTTGAAACATTCATCGCGGATGGCTACGAAAATCTTCCATCCATTTTGCAAGCGCTCACGGTTCCATTGGAATAGCTTTGAGAAAAAGGAACCTGTTCTTTAACATCGTTTTTTCTTTGCTGGGCGGGCTGCTGTTGCTGTTCATCGTTTTGCCGTTGATGAGCATCCTGCTCGGCACCACACCGCAAACTCTGTGGCTCGCGCTGATTGATGAAGAAGTGCTGAACTCCATCGTCATCACATTCAGCGCCGCGGCAGTTGCAACATTGCTCGCGATTTTCACGGGCGTGCCGTTGGCGTTTTTGCTGGCACGTAGAAAATTTCGCGGCAAGCGTTTGCTGGAAGCTTTGGTCAATTTGCCAATCGTCATTCCACACACAGCGGCGGGAGTTGCGCTTCTGCTCGTCTTTGGCAGGCGCGGTTTGCTGGGTCAATGGCTCACGCCGCTCGGCATAACCTTCACCGACAATTTCTACGGCATTGTGGTTGGCATGTTATTCGTCAGCCTGCCGTTTCTGGTCAACCTCAGCCGCGAGTCCTTTGCGCTCGTGGATGAAGAATTGGAGCGCGTCGCGTTGATCGACGGTGCATCTCCGTGGCAGGCGTTTTGGTATGTCTCGCTTCCGCAGGCGTGGCGCGGCGTACTGGCAGGCGCGTTGATGATGTGGGCGCGCGGCATCAGCGAATTCGGCGCGGTCGTCATTCTGGCCTATCACCCGAAGATCGTGCCCGTGCTCGTGTTCGAACGCTTCCAAGGGTTCGGCCTTATGGCCGCCCAACCTGTGGCCGCTTTGCTGATCCTTATCGCGTTGGCGGCGTTCGTGTTTTTGCAATTGTCTCTCCCAAAAGAGAGCACCGACTAACTTTGGCTTTATCCCGCTTATTGTAATAAGCGGGTGGCAAAAAACTTTTTATTTCAGAAGGAGAATTGAAACATGTCCCGAACGATTAAATTTATCTTGTTAATGGGTCTGATCCTATCTTTGGCATTAGCTGCCTGCGGATCACCCGCCCCAACAGATGCTCCAGCTACGGAAGCCCCTGCCGCCACTGAAGCACCCGCCGCCTCTACCGAAGCCCTGCTGCTGAAGTTGCCCTCAAAGTCACTGGCAGCGTTGCCAGCGAACAGGCTTGGACTGAAGATGAAGTCAAAGCAATGGAAGCCATCAGCGTGGAATCCACCAACAAGAATGGCGAGAAAGCCACCTACACTGGCGTGCTGTTCTCGGATCTGTTGGCTCTCGCTCAACCCAACGCGGATGCCAACCTCGTGGTCTTCGTCGCTGACGATGGCTTCACCGCCGAGATCCCCTCTGCAGACCTAACCGCCTGCGCTGACTGCATCGTATCCTTCCGTGACAAGGGCGGTTTCAGCACCGTCCTGCCTGGTCAGTCTGGCAAGTTACAGGTCAAAGGTGTGGTCGAAATTCAGGTAGTTGTTGGTGAAGTTGCCGCTCCCGAACCTCCCGCCAACCTGACTCTCATCCTCGCCACCACCACCTCCACACAGGACTCTGGTTTGCTCGATGTGCTCGTCCCCATGTTCGAAGAGAAGACTGGCTACACCGTGCAGACCGTTGCTGTCGGCTCTGGTGAAGCGATGAAGATGGGTGAAGAAGGCAATGCTGATGTGTTGCTCGTTCACGCCCCCGCCTCCGAAGTGACCTTCATGGAAGGCGGCTTTGGTACAGACCGCTTCCTCGTCATGCACAATGACTTCATCATCGTTGGCCCCGCTGCCGACCCCGCTGCGATCAAAGGCATGACCTCCGCCAAGGAAGCCTTCACTGCCATTTTCAATGCAGGCTCACAATTCATCACTCGCGGCGATGACTCTGGCACGCATAAGAAAGAACTCGCGCTGTGGAAATCTGCCGAGCTCGACCCCGCAGGGAAAGAATGGTATGTTGAAACAGGTCAGGGCATGGGCGCTTCCATGACCGTAGCCTCAGAAAAGGGTGCCTACATCCTCACCGACCGCGCCACCTACCTTGCCAACAAGGACAACTATCAGCTCGAAATTCTTGTTGAAGGTGACAATAAGCTATTGAACGTGTATCACGTTATCACAGTCAACGCAGAGAAGTGGACTGCCGCCAATTACGAGGGCGCTCTCGCCTTTGCCAACTTCATGATCGACCCCGAAACACAGGCTATGATTGGCGAATTCGGTCTGGAAGAATTTGGTCAACCGCTCTTCTACCCTGATGCAGACAAGACAGATGCGGACTTAGGGTTGTAAAGTTCGTAACTATGTAAACAAAGTAGACAGGTAAACAACTTCCCTGCTGTTTACCTGTCTACTTATATACCTGTATACTTCGTCCTCATGTCTGATATTTTCGAAATCACCTTTCTCTCCCTGCAAGTCTCGACCATTGCCACTCTTCTCAGCCTGCTGATCGGATTGCCGTTTGGCACATGGCTCGCCCTCGGACGTTTTCGCGGACGCTCGTTTCTGTTGAGCATCATCAACACGGGCATGGCGTTGCCGCCTGTTGTCGTGGGCCTTGTGGTCGCCATGATGTTGTGGCGCAGCGGCGTGCTCGGCAGCTTGAAGCTGATCTACACACCCTGGGCCATCATCATCGCACAGACGATCATCTCTGCACCTGTTGTGACGGGGCTGACCGCCGCGGCATTGGAAGCACTTGACCCGCGTTTGCAGCAGCAGCTTCTGGGACTCGGCGCTTCACGCCCGCAAATGATCTGGCACCTATGGCGAGAGGCGCGTCTGCCGCTGTTGGCTGCTCTGATGGCTGGCTTTGGTTCTGTCATCTCCGAGGTGGGTGCGTCCATGATGGTGGGTGGAAATATCAAAGGTCAAACGCGGGTGCTGACGACGGCGATCGTGTTAGAAACGTCCAAAGGTGAATTTGAAAAGGCGCTCGCGCTTTCCGCACTTTTGCTGACCCTCACCTATCTCGTCAATCTGGCGTTGACATCCATTCAGCAAAAGGGGGCACGCAAATGATTTCAATAAATAATCTGCGAGTCCAACGCAATGGACGGGATGCGCTAAAGGTCGCCTCGCTTGAGATTCAAAAAGGTGAAACGCTGGCAGTGGTCGGGCCAAATGGAGCGGGCAAAAGTACGTTGCTTCTTGCGCTGGCGCATTTGATCAACCCTGTCAATGGCGGAATTACCTTCCACGGCAAGCCTCTCAAAGATTGGGATGACATCGAATATCGCAGACAGATCGCGTTCGTCTTTCAAGACCCGCTGCTGATGGATATGTCTGTGCAGGACAATATCGCGTTGGGCCTAAAGTTTCGCGGTGTGAAAAAAGAGGATGCTTTCGAGCGGGTCATTAAGTGGAGCAAAGCCATGGGCGTGGATTCTCTTCTTAAACGCCGGGCGGGTCAACTTTCAGGTGGTGAGGCGCAGCGCGTCAGCTTGGCGCGGGCGTTTGTCCTCGATCCCGAATTGCTTTTGATGGATGAACCGTTTTCGGCAGTCGATCCACAAACGCGGGCGCAATTGTTGAAAGACCTGTCGAAAGTTTTGGCGGAGGATCATCGCACAACGATCTTCGTGACGCACAACTTGAAGGAAGCTGGGAAATTTGGCGACCGCGTGGCCGTGATCATTAATGGCGAATTGAAGCAGGTTGGCGCGCCAGAACAAATAAAAACAAAACCAGCCGACGAAAGTGTGAAGGCGTTTTTGGAAGAACTTTAATGAGAGAGTATCGCTGGCGTCATATTTCATTTCAGTGCATTCATCTTTAGATTTTTTTGAACAGGAATCATGCTTCGCGCAAAACAAGTCTCATTTCAATATCCGCAGGAAGGACACGGCTTGCCGCCTGTCTCATTGGATGTGGCACCTGGCAGGTTGACCCTTGTCACTGGGCCGTGCCTGGCTGCGGCAAGAGTACGCTGGCACGCTGTTTGATGGGATTGATCCCGCATGTACTAACGGCGAAATTTCGGGGGAGGTCTGGCTGAACGGCTATCGCACCACCGACGTTCCCATGTGGCAGTTGGCAGAAAAGGCGGGCATGGTTTTTCAAAACCCCGCCGCGCAAATGCTCAAGCTTATTCCCCCACCGTGGAAGATGAGACCCGTTTCGGTTGGAAAACGGGCTGGCCTCAATACGACGAAATAAAATCACGCCTCGAAACCGTCCCCGCAAGATTTCAACCTGGACTCATATGCGCAGCCGCAATCCGCAGACTCCTTTCAGGCGGCGAACAACGGGGCTGGCCTTGGCTTCCATCCTTGCACGCCAACCTCAAGCCTCGTATCCTCGATGAAATCGCTTTCCATGCCTGATACCTACCGCAGCCACGGATCTCATCGCCTATCTTGAACGATTTGTAGCAGGTGGAAAAGCATTGGTGATGTTCGAGCATCGCCACGAATATCTCGATGACTTGCCCGAAGTGGATCACATTGTATTGGGCGAGAACAAAAAAGAAACTGATTTTCAACAGCACGCAACCAGCCCGCCCGATCCAGAAAAATTTCACCTAGTTATCGGGGGCTTGCACGTTCAACTGGCGAAGAAGCGGATGTGATTCAAAACCTGAATCTTTCACTCACCAGCGGATGATTGCCATATCGTTGGATTAAAACGGCGTTGGCAAGACCACGTTGCTGCGATCTCTGGCAGGTTTGCAAATACAAACGAGATGTAAAAGTCATAACCCCGATCCCAAACAGCATCCGAATTTCGGCATGGTTTTCCAAAACCCCGATCTGCAATTGTTCACTGCCAGCGTGCGCGATGAACTTCTCTATCGCATTCCCCGATCCCGACATCCCATATTTCACTTACTTGCTTGACATTTCCATGGGTTTGGAGCGTTACGAAAATACCCGCCCCTGTTGCTCAGCGAAGGTGAAAGAAGCGCGTCACATTGGGGTTGGCGCTCTTGGGCGTGTCGCCCCGCGCACGGTTTGCTTTTGGATGAACTCCTCCCTCGGGCAGGACATCAGTCTTACAAAACGACCTTGATCTGGCTCCTGCGGACTTTGGCGGACGCAGGTCAACTGGTGATGATGACGACTCACGACCTCAACCCCGCCTCACACGCGGATCGTTTTATTCTGCTTCGGCCCAGCGGCGAAACTATTGCTGACGATTTGACCGAGTTTGGTCTTGCAAGATTGGTCCGCGTGGCAGAAGACAGGCATCACATTGCCCAATTGGTTCCTGCGCCAAAGAGAAGCGGAGGCCGCGAAATGAGAATCAATCGAGGAGGGCGCTCCTCCCATCAACTGACGCTGGTTGAAAATTCTCCGCTTCGCAGTGCAGATCCGCGCACAAAATTATTCCTCAGCCTCGCTATCTCGCTCGTAGTGATGACATCCATTGAACGCCTGCTAATTTTTCTCGTGTGTATTTGCTATTCCCCGACCCTGGCGCTGCCCTCTTTGCACCAACTGTCCAGCAAGCACATATGGCGGCTCTTTGGCGGGTTTTTGATATTCCTGTTCGCTTTCGATTGGTGGCTCATCAGTCTCGACCACGCCGTGCTCATTTGCATCCGCCTCGTTTTGTTGACTGGTGTCTTCGCTCTATTCTTCTCAACTACCAACACCCGCGAGCTGGGACCTTCTGGCATTGGAAACCAGTTTGTCCCATATCGTTATGCCTTTAGTTTGAGTCTTGCTTTCCAAAGTCCAAGGGCTTGCTGGATGATGCCGAGTGGCGCGCCATTCGTGAAGCGCAGACCTCACGGGGCGCGTGCTGCCTGATTCTTCCTCCTTTTGGAAACTGATAACCAACGTGGGTGAGTCTCGATCTCGCCTTACCGTCCCCGCCATTGTGCTGACCACGAAACGCGCCTGGGCCATCACTGAAGCATCCTACGCCCGCGGATTTGACTCCCCGCACCGCGTTTCGTATCACACCCTTGAGTTTTCCCGACTTGATTTCCTGCTAATGACCGTAACAATCACGTTGCTCACTCGGCTATTTTGGAGATGGTAAATAATCAAAAAAAAAACAACACCGCATCGCAGGGGTAATCCTGATCGTGATCCTGGGAGTGGTACTCGGAGTAGATTATCTTCAACGCCAAAATGCCGCAGCCCAGGCTCCTGCCGAGATTCCCCCCGGCTCGATCCCAATTTACGTGGACGATACTTTTGTTGGCAGCTTTATCCCCGACGCATCTAAGTCAACTGCCTGCCGTGAGCTTTGTGGATGCGGAAGAAGGTAAGACGTAGGTGGATGGCTGGCTGCTTCTGGATGTGTTGCTTTCCATCTTGGCGAAGACAATTTCAGAAAGACCAATCGCCGCATCACCTTCCCAAGTTCCAGCTGTGAAAAAGGGAAGACGCTCACTTCTGGGCAGAAGTGGAAGATCAAAGAACATGGCCGTGTTCTATCTCTCAGACGTGGCACTCTCAAACTGGTATCTGTCATCCCGCTTCGACATCCGCGACTC